>DATENQ010000573.1:0-13414 GCA_035275005.1 Pyrinomonadaceae bacterium
ATTCATCAACGAACGACACCTTCAACCAGGCAAACAAGGACTTCGGACATATCGAAATGCCGTTCACGATCGAATTCTTCGGCGGTTGGGAAAAAGCTTATCCGGAAGTGATTGAGCAGATATTCAGGGATCAGGTGCAGAGGAAATAATTAACCACGAAAACACAAAGACACCAATTTAAAATTTTGTGTCTTCGTGCTTGGTGGTTAAAAATTCAATGAAATGACATGAGTAGCATCGCTCCAGCAATGCGGCATGTGCGTGGGTTCGACGTTGTTCGACCACTCAGCATCGGCATGCTCATCTTTATGATGTTGCCGCTCGTCTTTCTCCCGCTCGCTTCGATCTTCATCTTCGGCACCAGCAACGGGTTGGACAAATTCTGGTCGGCATTAATGCAGCCCGAGGCGGTGTTCGCGCTCAAGCTTTCGATGGCCACCAGCTTCTGGGCCACAGTCTTCAACGTGATCTTTGGTCTCTTCGCGGCGTACGTTTTGTCGCGTTACAACTTCCTGGGCCGCAACGCGCTCATCGTTACGATCTCACTTCCTACTGCCATTCCCACCGCGGTCGCCGGTTTCGCTTTGTTGCTACTGTGGGGACCTTACGGCACGCTCGGTCGTCTCCTTGCACCACATGGCGTGCAAGTCATGTTCACAGCCGGCGCGATTATCCTCGCCAATATCTTTGTCACTTTTCCGCTCGCGTTTGGCGTGATCAAACCGGTCTTTGACACGATGAGCCGATCGCTTGAGGAAGCTTCAGCAACGATCGGCGCCACGCGCTGGCAAACGTTCTGGCACGTGACGCTGCCGTCGCTCAGAGGCGCAATCGTTTCGGGCGCGCTGCTGACGTTCGCACGCGCAGTCGGTGAATTTGGTTCGACGATCCTCGTCTCCGGAAATCTTGCCGGACGCACGCAGACCGCGCCGCTCTACATCTTCGCAAAGTTCAACGAAGGCCAGATCGAGGCGGCAAACGCGATCGCGATCGTCCTGGCATTGTTTTCATTCCTCATATTCAGCGTGCTGTTCTTCGCGCGTGACTGGTTGGACGTTGACTGAGGCGCAATGGTGAAAGCTAAAGAGACACTGATTCCAAGACACGAGGAACCGGTAACAGCTTCACAGCCACCGCGTCCGGCAGCCGCCAGTGTGCTTGGACTCAGCAAGAGTTTCGGCAAAGCCAGCGTGCTCGAGAACATCAGTTTCGACGTCGCTGAAGGTGAGGTCCTGGTCCTGCTGGGCGCTTCAGGAAGTGGCAAGACTACGATCCTGCGCATTATTGCGGGACTGGAAATGCCATACACGGGAAAAGTAATTCTTCACGGCAAAGACGTCACTGAGTTACCGGCGCGCGAGCGTGGTGTCGGCGTCATCTTTCAGTCGTATGCGCTGTTTCCCAAGATGACGGTGGAGAAAAACATCGGTTATGGCCTGCGCATCCGCAAGCACAAGCGAAAGGAGATTAAGAAAACGGTGAATGAGTTGTTGTCGCTGGTCCAACTCGAAGAACACCGCAAGAAGTATCCTTCGCAGCTCTCGGGTGGACAACAGCAGCGCGTCGCAATCGCCAGGACACTCGCGTATAAACCCGAGGTGTTGCTGTTTGACGAACCGTTCGGCGCGCTCGACACGCAGACGCGCGTTCACCTGCGCCGCGAAATCCGCGCGCTGCTGAAGAAGGTGAACGTGCCCGCGATCTTTATCACGCACGATCAGGAAGAAGCTCTTGAGCTCGGCGATCGCGTTGCAGTACTCAACGTGGGCCACATCGAGCAGATCGGAACTCCGTTTGAGATCTACAATCATCCGGCTACCGAATATGTCGCCACTTTTCTCGGCGCGGCGAATATTC
Organism: Pyrinomonadaceae bacterium; assembly: GCA_035275005.1. Lineage (GTDB taxonomy): Bacteria > Acidobacteriota > Blastocatellia > Pyrinomonadales > Pyrinomonadaceae > PSRF01. The sequence goes on from DATENQ010000573.1 coordinate 1,858, forward strand.
TCGATGCGGTGGTAAGAAAAGACTCCATCGAGGTTGGTCAGGCGAAAATTCCCGCGACCCTCGACAGGGAATTATTCCGCGAAGGCGATTGCGTGAAGATAGTCTTTCGTCCTGAAGATGTTTCCCTCAATCGCGGAGACTTTTTGCGTCCCGGCCATCACCGGCTCTCCAGCGCGCTTGTAGAAGAAATCACTTTCGTTGGTGCGTATGAGCGGCTGCGGCTGCGTTTGGAGGCCGGCGAAGAGTGCAAGGCTGACGATACTTCCTTTTTACTGACCACGGAAACACCTGATCGCAAACCCACTAAATCCATCATCGCAACTCGCCCGAAGCCAGAAGCCAGCACCACACGTTTGCGCGTGGGCGAACGCGTGATCGTGGCGTTGACGTCCTTTACTGTGTTGCCCACCAAAAGCACCAAAGGCACAAATTGAAAAAGCAATTGCTCTTACAGCTTCTCACCATGTTTGTACTGGCGACGTGTGCGTCCGCGCAGCTGGTCGATCGAACAGACAATCAAGTTTGGAGCGATGTGCAGGTTGCGGTGCCTGTCACAAAACAATTTGATTTCAATGTTTTGGGTACGCTGCGTCTCGGACGCGATATCAACCGTCCGGTCGATGAACGTGTGGGAGTTGGTTTTACTTTCAAAGCCGGAAAGTATTTCACGGCGTCGCCAAACTATTTGCACATCGGCATGCAGCCGTTTCGTGGGCGGAAGATTTGGGAGAATCGTCTGACGTTTCCGGTGACGTTGCGCTTCAACGTGGACAAGTTCCGGTTGAGCGATCGAAATCAGATTGAGCGGCGCATTCGAAATTCAGGAGTCAGATCGACGCGTTATCGAAATCGTTTTCTGATCGAGCGTCCAATCGGTGATTCGAAATGGGGCTTGTCTTTTATCATCGGCGATGAAGTGTTCTACGACTGGACCGTTAATCGCTGGGTGCGCAACCGGTTTGTTGTTGGTGTCAGCAAGGTGTTCAACAAGCACTTTACGGAAGAATTCTTTTACCTGCGGCAGAATGATGGCGTGAGCATTCCAGGCGATCTAAACGTCATCGGAACGACGCTGAGATTCAGACTGTAGTCTCGCGCAAAGGCGCAACGACAAGCGGGGGCAAGCCCCTCTTCCTGACTTGTTCTTTTTTCTTGAGCGCCTTGGGCAAGAACAAGTCAGGAAGAGGGGCTTGCCCCCGCTTGTCGTTGCTCTAGAGCGTTGACTGCAAGGCTATTGAATTCGCGCCGCACCGCATTGATGTTCGCGAAAGGCAACGCGTGATCGTGGGTGCGGTTTGTGAGCAGGATGAAGGTGCGCCGGTGGCTTGGGTCGATCCAGACGCAGGTGCCCGTGAAGCCGTTATGCCCAAAGCTGTCGGGCGGCAGGCCAGCGCCGGTTGAATCTTTCGTGGCCGCTAATTGCCATCCGATCGAACGCGCCTCTTCCAACCCGTCCGTCATGTTCTCCCGAAACAACCTGCACGTATTCGGAGTCAGCAACGTTGTCGACTCGCCGAGAAACTGCTGCGCGATCAGAAACGTTTCCTGCGCTGTCGAGAACAGTCCCGCGTGTCCCGCAGCGCCACCCAAAAAGTAAGCATTACCATCGTGCACCTCGCCCCAGATCAATCGCTGGCGTGAATTCGCATACTCGCCGGCGCCGCTCTGTTTGCACATGTCGAGCTCGTACGCATTGCCGGTCTCACACGCCGCTATTCCAGTTTGCAAAGCGAGCTCCGGATTGAAAAACGTCTGTACAAGTTTTAGCGGCTCGAAGATCTCGCGCTTCGCCATGTCCGCGAGACGCAGATGACTCATGCGTTCCAGCAGGATGCCGAGCGCGATAAACCCCAGATCGCTGTAGACCACGCGCGTGCCTGGTTTGTACTCGAGATCCAAATTCGCAATCGCACCGGCCGCGCGCTCCGGCTCGTCTTCCGTGAGCAGATAAAGCGGACGCCACGCGGGCAGACCCGACGTGTGCGTCAGCAGTTCGCGTACGGTGATTGTCTGCTTGTCAGTTCGATCAAACTCGCCAAGGTAATGAGAAACGGAGCTGTCGAGAGTTAGTTCGCCGAGTTCGATGCGGCGCGCGCAGAGCAGAGTAGTGATGAGTGTTTTGGTTAGTGAGGCGAGATCGTAAATGGTGTCGATCTTATTCGCGACGCGATAAGGTTCGACAGTTGAATGCCCAAGCGCGCCGGTAAATACGATCTCGTCGCGTTCCGCTACGAGGTAAACCGCCGAAGGAAACTCGCCTGCTTCGATGTGCTCTTCAAGAAGAGTTGTAAGTTGATAGTTCGGCGCCGTCATTGTCTTTAGGAAAATTTCTCACGCAAAGGCGCAAAGATGCAAAGCTAAAGCAAAAATCTTTGCATCTTTGCGCCTTTGCGTGAAAAATCTTAACGAACAATCGCACTCACACCGGGATGTTCAGCGTGCTCGCGAATTCTTTCCAGGGTTCGCAGCGCAAGGCTCAGCGCATTGCGTCCCTCCAATCCCGACACCGCGGGTGGCGCTCCATCCCTCGCTGACTCCAAAAACGAAACTATCTCCGCCCGCAAAGGTTCGACGTCGATGATATCGAGATGCTTGACGTGAACTCCAGGCCAGGCGCCACTTGCCGTCGGCGGCGCAAGACCGCTCACCGACGCGCGCTTCGTGACGTAGTCGACCGCGACGTAATCATAAGGCTGAAAGAATCGCATCTTGCGGATCTTTTCCGTGCCTACGCGCGATGCCGTGATGTTTGCGACGGCGCCGGAGGAAAACTCGAGCCGCGCATTCGCCGCGTCGACCTTGTTCGTGAGAATCGCGATTCCCACGGCGTGAATGTTTGTGACCTCGACGTCTTCGCCGACGAGCCACTGCACGATGTCGAGATCGTGAATCATCAAGTCGAGCACCACGTCGATGTCCAGAGACCGCGCGGTGAATTCGCCAACGCGATGAATCTCAAAATAGGCCGGCTTGCGAACGTGCGGTCGCAACGCCACCATCGCCGGATTGAAACGCTCGAGGTGTCCGACCTGCAATACGGCGTTGCCTTTTTTGGCGGCGCGAATCATCAGGTCGGCTTCATCAAGTGTTCTCGCGATCGGTTTCTCAACCAGAACATGAATGCCTGACTCGAGCAACGCGCAGGCGATATCGCAATGCGCTTCCGTCGGCACAGCAACGCTTGCTGCGTCGATGCGGCCGATCAAGTCGCGCCAATCGGTGGTCCAGTCAGTTTTTCTTTCACTGCTGATGTTCCGGGCGGTTTCTTCGTTGAGATCGCAAACGGTGGTGAACTGCGAATGGCCTTCTGCGGCAAGCGCTGCGTGAATGCGTGCATGCTGGCTGCCCAGGCTGCCGGCTCCAATGACTGCTGTGCGTAACATAATGTGTTAGTCTGAACGGCGACGAATCGGAGCCGAATATACTTGCATCCTTCAACGCTTGCCAAGCGAGTCTACCTTTTACTCTTCATCATCGTTATCGCGTTTTACCTTTACGGGCTAGGGCAACTGCCGCTGCTCGGACCTGACGAGCCGCGCTACGCGCAGATTGCGCGCGAGATGTTGAGCAACCGGGATTTGATCACGCCGACGCTGGGCGGTCACACGTGGTTTGAAAAACCGGCGCTGCTTTACTGGTTGATCGCGGGGAGCTTCAGAGTGTTTGGCGTGAGCGAGTGGTCGGCGCGACTTGGACCAGCGATGTGTGGCGTGTTGACGATTCTCGCGGTGTGGTGTGTTGCGCGTGAAGTCGATCGGAGCTTTGGTTTTTGGAGTTTGATTGTGACGGCGAGCTGCCTTGGGTTGATCGTGTTTTCGCGCGCTGCCAGTTTCGACGTGGTGATAACGATGACGGCGACGTGGTCGCTCGCGTTCTTTCTTTTACACCAGCTCCCGACGACGAAGAGGAAAAGATTGCTGTTGGCGGGTTTCTATTCGTTTGTTGGACTGTCGTTACTGGCCAAGGGTTTGGTGGGGATTGTCATTCCGTTCGGGGTTGTCGGGTTTTACTTTCTTCTGAGGCTGTTTTCACGCAAAGGCGCAAAGGTGCAAAGAGAGACGGAAAGTCTTCCTGGCGCCTTTCTTTCCGCCTTTGCGCCTTTGCGTGAAATATTGCCCAGCTTGCTTTGGGGAATTCCACTGGCGCTCGCAGTCTCTGCGATCTGGTATGGACCAGTGATCGCGCGACACGGTTGGATCTTTATTGATGAGTTCTTTGTGCAACACCATTTCGCGCGCTACGTGTCGAACAAGTATCACCATCCACAGCCGATCTGGTTTTATCCGGTAATCATCCTGATGCTGGCGTTGCCATGGACTGTGCATCTCATCGCCGCGCTCGCGAAGGTTCGAAGCTGGAATTGGCGCGGTGAAGACAGTGTGAGTGTAGTCCGCGTTTTCTCACTCGCGTGGTTGCTGTTGCCGATCGTCTTCTTCTCGTTTTCGGGATCGAAGCTGCCGGGTTACATCGTGCCTGCTGTACCTGCTGTCGCGCTGCTGGTTAGCGATCGACTCACCACTGTCCGCAACTCGAAATGGCCTTTGCTGATCGCAGGCGTAACCGCGGCGTCGGTCCTGATCGTCCTGCATTTCGCTGCCGCGCCATACGCGAATCGTGAATCAGTGCGAGACCTGCTCGCGCTCGCGGATGCGCGTGGTTATGCAAACGCGCCGGTGCTGGCGCAACGGAGCGACGATCGCTCGGCGGAATTTTATGCCCACGGCAGAGTCATTTATGGTGCCAACGGCGAACCGGTAACGTTTGATGAGGTGTTAGTTAATCAGGCACGCGCATGGGGCGGAAGGTTCGTGGTGTTCCTTCCCATTGAGCACGCCGAAAAACTTCGGAGCGCAAATGGGATTGAGATTATTGGCAATAACGGAAAAACCGCGGTTGTTGGCTGGAAGCCTTAGCGCAGGTTGCGCGAGAAGAATTCGATCACCACGCGATCGTATGCTTCACCCTGTTCGCCAGTAGTCGAAGGAAGACTGTATCCGCTCAACGGCAGATCAGTTCGCGTCTCGACATTCGCCGGGTTACTAAAACAGCGTTGTAGTGACGCCGTCGATTCTCGCAACTCACCGGCGTCAGCGCCTGACAGCAACAGCACCCGCTGCGTATTAATCAAACCGGCATAATGACAGGCACTAGTATCATCATACTTACCCAGCAAATACATCTTCATCGCGAGCCGTGAAAAATATTGGACCAGACTGTTGTCGATCCCGACACAGCTCGCGACGGCCGAGTTAAGCAAATCATTCGGCGAGCTCACCACCGAATCCAGTACCATCACGTTTATCGGCGCTTCCTCGCGTACCAGCTTGAGCGCGGTGTACGCGCCGAGCTCCACTCCATAAACGCCGAAACTATTCTCCTTCACCAGTGGTTTCTGATTCTCCGACTTAAGACTGATGAGGTAATGGAATGCGTCTGCCAGATCGTCTCCATCGCGAACGCCAAGCGAGCTCCACCTGATCGGCGGATTCTCGCCATGACCGCGCAGGTCGGGCCACAGGATCGTGAAGTTGGTCGCTTCGTTGATCTTGACGCCGAGGTTAAAGAGCCAGGAGCGATCGCCGCCGTATCGATGAAGCAACACGACTGCCGGAGCGCCTTCAGCACCTTTGAGCAGCCAGCCGCGCGCGCTGTGACCATCCCGCGTGGGCCAGGTCTCATCAGTAACCTTGATCGCGCGCCCACTGATTCTCGAGAACGATTCGGGAGTGACTACGTAAGGTCGTTTGCTGGGACGTGTAACGCAGTAGATAACAAATGAAAACGCGCCGACGATGGCCAGTACGACTACCAGCGCTATTGGCAGTAAAGACTTGATGAGTCTTTTACCAATTCGTCGTCGGGGCGGCATTAGCGTGAGTGTCCTCGGATCGCTTCATCATAGTCGTCAGGCGTGTTGATGTTAACAAAAAAACTCTGCGCCCGAGCGAAATTCCTCAGTTCATCAAACGCAACCCAGCGCGTGTTAACTGCCTGAAGAAGGTCTACAGGGCGTCTTCGTCCGGCTTCGATCAGGCTGGTTGCTTGTCGCAGGCACGGGTCAATGCGGTAGAGAGCGGCGAGTGGTTGAGGACGGCCGTCTTTCTGTATCGGTACTACGGCCTCGTGGTCCAGCCGCTGCGCCGCGAGGTACGAGAACAACTCGGAGGTAACAAAAGGCAGATCGCAAGCAACGACGATGGCCCACTCACGCGAGCAGGCTGCAAGGGCTGCGTGAATACCACCCAGCGCGCCCCATTTTGGATAGACGTCTGCAACGCTTGGCAAAGAAGACTCATCGGAGTCTCGTCCGACAACAGAGATGGCATCGGTGATCTGGAGCAGTGTTTCGGCGATACGCTCGGTGAAAGTCTGCTGCTCGAGGCGCAATTGAGACTTATCAGTGCCCATCCGGCTCGACGCGCCCCCGGCAAGAATAAACGCTGCGATTTGCTCCATAAGCCAAAGATTACACAGATGGTGTCTAATCTGTGAAATCTGCGGACAAGTTTTCTTGACCACGTTCTTAGACGAAGTTTATAGTCAACCGATGAACAGATTTACCCCTATCCTCAGCGCAATTCTCGTCGCCGTTATGGCGACTCTCGCGGCCGCCCAAAAGCCCGCAATAACCAAGGTCAACGGTCCGGAGATCTTCGCCCTCGAAGACCTGCGTCCCGGCATGAAAGGAACCGCCAAAACTGTCTTCAGCGGGAGCGGAGCCGAAGAGTTCGGTGTCGAGGTTCTTGGCATCCTGCCTGGCTTTCCCGGGCCGCGACAGTCAGCCATCATCGCGAAGCTGAGCGGCGCGAACGTTGAAAAGACGGGCGTATTTGCCGGCATGTCCGGTTCGCCGGTTTATATCGATGGAAAGATTGTCGGCGCCATCGCATTCAGTTTTCCGTTTTCAAAAGAGCCCATCGCGGGGATCACGCCGATCAAGCAGATGATCGATCTCTTCAATAAGGGCTCTGAAAACCTGAAGCCAAAAGAGCCGCGCGTCGTTTCTTTTTCGCAGCTCGCCGGCACTGACTGGAAGCCAAATCTGCCGAAGCCCGCGGTCTCGTCCGTTTCGCTGCTCGCTCCGGTTTCGGCTGGCTCACCGCTGATGCCGCTCCTGGGTCAGCAAATGACGCCGATTGCGACACCGCTCGTGTTCAGCGGTATCAGTCAGGATTCACTGTCCGTGTTTGCGCCTCAGTTGGTGGCAAACGGGCTTTTGCCGGTGTCGGGCGCGGGCGGTTCGGCTGCCATCACTCCGATGGGCGAAGTCACTGAAAACACGTTCCCGCCGGGAAGCTCGATCAGCGTGCAACTCGTTCGCGGCGACTATTCACTGGCCGCGGCGGGCACCGTCACGTTGCGTGATGGAGATCGCATTTACGCGTTTGGGCATCCGTTGCTGAGTTTGGGTGCTTCGGACATGCCGATGTCCGAATCGTCAGTCGTCACGGTCATCTCCAATATGAACAACTCGTTCAAGCTGTCGGTGCCGGGACGAATGGTGGGTTCCATCTCGCAGGATCGGGCCTCGGGAATTTTTGGCCTGTTGCGCCAGCAGCCGAAGATGATCCCGGTCAAAGTCAATCTGCACACGAGCCGCGATCGAGTTGAGAGCTATTCTTATGAAATGGCTACCGATTCGTTCCTGACGCCGTTGCTGCTCAATATCACGCTCTTCAACACGATTACTTCGAGCGAGCGTGTGCTCGGCGATTCGACGCTTAGCGTAAAAGGTGAGATTAGAGTTAAAGGACAGGAGCCGATTCAGATCGATCGCAGGTTCTCGGCTGCGAACAATACGGCGTTCATGGCCGCCGGGGCGATTGTGGGGCCGGTCAGCTCACTGCTGACGAGTGGCTTCGACGATGTTCAGTTAGACGGAATTACTCTCGACATCGCTTCGACCGAGACAAAATACGCAGGCACGCTCGAGCGGATAACGCTCGACCGCACCGAAGTTCGCCGTGGTGAAAAGGTTGAGGTGCAGGCGTACGTCAGGACTGAATCGGGCAAGCAGTTTGTGCAGCGAATTCCGGTTCAGATTCCCGAGGACGCGGGTTTGGGACAGTTGCTGGTGTTTGTCGGCGACGGTGGCGTTTTGCAGGAGGGTTCGGCGGCGAAGTCGTTTGTGCCGCAGGATCTGAGCCAGCTGGTAAGAGCAATCAATACGGTGAAAAAGAGCGACCGGCTTTATGTGAAGCTGTTTCGGATAACGTCGGGAGCCGTGATTGGAACGAGTGAGCTTCCGAGCCTCCCGCCGTCGATGGTTGCTACACTCAATAGCGATCGCACGTCGGGTGGTTATACACCGACAGTGCTCTCGCCTGTTTATGAAATGGAACTGCCGCCCGCTGAGTTCGTGATTTCCGGGCAGCAGCTGATCGCAATAGATGTCGTAAGATAAATTTAACCGCAGATAAACGCAGAATGACGCAGATCAGAAATAAGTCCGATCTGCGTCATTTGCGTTTATCTGCGGCCTAAAACTTTACCCTAATTTTGCTAAGGCGTTGATTCTTTCCCTAAACTCACCAGCCAGTAGATCAACTTCTTCCGCCGAATAGTTCGCCGATCGGAAAGCGTCTTTGATCTGATCGTCACTCAAGCGCTTCAGCAGGTTACTCAGCCAGCGCGCGTCGGCAACTGTGATGCCCTCAAACAGTTTCTGGTTTTTGCCGCTGTAGCTGAAGTCAATAACATCGCCGTTCACTTTCTTGATGAATTCGGCCTTCACGTAATCAGACGGCTTGTTGCGGCTGCGTGAGAGGAAGCCCCCGGTCTTTCCAAAGGTGGCGCCCAGGTCGCTGATGATGTAACGCAACTCGGCCTCCCCGCTGGAATCGCCGCGTGGCGCGAGGATCTCGTTGTTATCGTCTTTCATGTCCCAGTTGTTCAGCATCACCATCAGGATCTTCAGGCCGCGAAACTCAGGCGCGTTCATGAACGGATTGTTTTCCCACATCCAGTTTCCGGCGCGCTTCACATCTGCGGGCCGTGCTTCGAGCCGAACGTTCTCATACTCGCCTTTGCCTTCGATCTTCGCTTTCGGAACGAGGTAAGCAATCTCGGTTTCGTAACCGAGTGCCCACAACAAGCGATTGGCAGCGGTGTCGGTTTGGGCCTCCTTGCCGACCTTCGCGGTCCACTCGTTGCCTTTAGCGTCTTTAACGCGATACTTAGTCGAGAACCCGCCTGTCTTTTGTTCGATAAAAGTGAGCCGGCTGATATCAGGCTTCATCTCTTCGCCGCCGGCGCCGAGAATCAGATTGCGACTCTCAAGATCGGTAGGCTCGTGCCACATGACCGGCTTGCCGGTGAGTTCCTTCTTTTCGGCCTTATTCTTATCACTCTTCTCTTTCTTGTCCGTTGGGTCCTGGGCCACCGCAGAAAAAGAAAGGGCCAGCATCAGAACAATCAAAAGCGATCGATATCCCGATTTAGTACACAACATAAGCAGTTTGTCTCCCGCGCGTAAGTTTTTTGTGATTATAAGCAAGAAACAGGCCGCAGATAAACGCCGATGACGCAGATCAGAAATCCGATCTGCGTCATTCAGCGTATCTGCGGCTAATTTTTACGGGTTTGGCGGAGTTGCGCCTCGAGGTGTGATCCAGAGCTCGACCGTTAGCTGATCTTTTGCGGGACCAACCAGGGTTACGATGCGACGTTGATCCAGGCCGCGTGAGTTAACGAGGTAATCGACAACACGACTCGCGTGGTGCTGGACCTCGCTGCGTTTACTGGCTCGACCAGGATAGACGACGACGTACGCCGTCGCTGTCGGATCCTGCTGGAGCTCGATGCCGAAATTATCGAGACGTGCCTTCTCGTCGTTGCGAGAGATATCAGGAAACTCATCAAACTTGCGATTGATCGGCTTCGGCAGTGGAATTGAGACGCCGCAGTCAGCCGAACATTCGAGGTTGTAGCCACCCATCGAAAGCGACGCTCTGACGGTCTGACCCGCCAGGCCAGTGGTATCAACCCTGATCGTGTCTGTTCCTTGTCCGGAGACAATTGTTCCTGCCGATACCATCCAGTTGTAAACAGGAGTGACGTTCGCCGGCACGCCACCCGTGTAGCGCGAGCTGAAGGTTAGCGGCTGATCAGTTGCGATATTGGTCGGACAGACGATCTCAATCGCCGGACAGACCGGTTGCACAACGGGACAAGGATTCACCAGCACGGTTACAGACGAGAACGCCTGGCACGAACCCTCACTGCCGATACTGCGAATGTCGAGCGAAGCCTTGTGATAACCAGGCTGCAAACCCGCCAGGTTCCACGTCACCTCCGGACCGTCACCGTTGATAGTTCCGGCGCTGGTTGACCATTTGTATTGAATTTGACGACCCTCTGGCGAAACCGCAATTGCCTTCAAATGCACTTGCGGCGCACCGCCGTCAGCACAGGCTTTGACGACGTTTGTGTCCGAAGTCAAACTCAGTTCGAGCGTGGCATTCTTTGCGGTGGAGATGCCAGTCGCCTTTTGAGCGAAGGCCTGCGGCTGGGAGAAAAAGGCGACCAGGGCAATTGGCGCCAGATATCCCAACCGGAATTGATTACTGAACATTTGCACTCCTTACGTGTGAATGGCTCTGATAGCAGAAAGTGCCAATCGCGCTTGGCTTCCATTCGCCCTGTATGGCAGAGTCTAACGGGATGAGATCGATTCTCTTAATCTGCGCCGTGTGCGTAATGATCTGGACGGTTGGTTGCAGGCGCAGCGGTCAGCAAAGCACGAATAATAGTGCCGGAAGCCCGCCAGTGTCCAACGGTTTAACGGAGGATCGGACCAGAGCACGCAGCCTTCTGGACAAGGGGAAAGAGCAGTATCTCAACGACCAGGATGCCGAAGCAGTGCTGTCGTTTATGGAAGCCGTCCGGTTGGATCCGGATCTCGCGGAGGCGCATTTCCGGCTGGCCTTGGGCTTCGAGGCTATGGGGAAGAGTGAAGAAGCTGAAGCCGAGTACAAGAAGTCGGTTGCGGCTTATAAGAAGTATTTAGACGAGAAACCGGACGATGCCGAAGCTCACTACGCTCTCGGACAGACGTATGCGGGATTGAGTCAATACAGTGACGCCATTCGTGAGTATCGCGAGGCCACGAAGAGGAAAGAGGACGATCCGGATATTTACTACGATCTTGGGGTGGCGTATACGAAGCTGGCCCAGTACGACGCGGCCGCTGCGGCTTTCTCGAAGTCGCTGGAGATCGATCCGGATTATTATCGCGCGCAGGACGGGCTGGACGAAGCCAAAGAGGGAATTAAGCGAATTCGAGTCGGCCGGAAGCACCAGGCAGACCTTATGAAGAAGCAGAAGGAAGAGGAGTTGAAGAAGGCCGGTGCCTCCCCAACTCCGTAATTAGCATGGCCACCTACACACCACCACCATACTTTCCGCAGGGCTCATTGGCTCCGCCGGACAAGAATCGTTATCGCAGGTTCAAACTAATAATGACAGCCCTGGCACTCCTGCTGGTTCTCGTACTCGCCGCCGCCGGTTACGGAATTTGGCACCTCATTACCTGGGCGCTCCGCTAATCTTGATTACG
>DATENQ010000574.1:0-7678 GCA_035275005.1 Pyrinomonadaceae bacterium
ATCCTCAACGATCTGCAACTGCCGCTCATTCGTCATCGCGCCGATGTCGATCTCATCAGTCGAAGCTTTGCCTTGTTTGAGCAGGCGAGTTTCTTTAACTACGAGTTCGGTGAATTTGTCGGCGATCGATTCGTGCACGTAACAACGCTCGATCGAAGCGCACGCCTGTCCCGAGTTGCAGAAGGCGCCCCAGATGGCCGCGCGCGCTGCGTTTTCGAGATCGGCATCTTCGAGCACGACCATCGGATCTTTACCACCGAGCTCGAGTACGACGGGCGTTAGATGTTTCGCGGCGGCTTCAGCAACACGCTTGCCGGTGTTTACGCTGCCAGTGAACATGATCTTGTTTACGCCGGCCTCGACGAGAGCCGCGCCGGTAGAGCCATCACCGGTGACGATCTCGAGCAGACCTTCGGGCAGCCCGGCTTGTTTGAAGATGTTTGCGATCTTCAACGCGGTGAGCGGCGTCAGCTCACTTGGTTTTACGACGACTGCATTCCCGGCCATCAAAGCCATAACCACTTCGTCCAGCGGCGTGGCCCATGGGAAGTTCCACGGCGAGATGATTCCGACTACGCCGAGTGGCTTGTAGACGACGTAAGACGAGCGGAGCATGAGATTGTACTGGCCGATATCGATCTTTCGCCGGTCGAGTAGCTCGTGTGTGTTCTTCGCAAAGTAGTGCATGAGATCGAGTGTGGGAACGATCTCCATCGCGATTGCTTCGGTTGCAGGTTTGCCGGTTTCGCGTGAGATGAGTTTGGCGATCTCTTCGAGCTGGTCCAGCACGATCTCGCGCGCGCGGAGGATGTAGCGAGCGCGTTGCTTGTATGAAAGTTTGGCCCACTCCGGCTGGGCGCTCCGTGCTCTGTTCACCGCGGCTGCCACGTCGGCCGCATCCAGTAGCGGCGCGCGACCGATCTCCTCGCCGGTTGACGGATCATGCACGACGATCTCGCGGGTTTGTGGTGGTGAAAGAGTTTGGGTGCTCATGCGCCTCTGTCCAATAGCTAGCTGATTATCTATCCGATAGCCAGTCAGGTACAATGCGCGACAATCATAAATCAGGAGAAATTTTAATGATCAGACGCCAACTCGAAGAGTTTATGCGACGTATGGCCCCCAAGTCCGTGGCCATCATTCCGGGCGCGCACGACACGCGCCGCTCAAACGACACGCATTACCGTTTTCGCCAGGACTCCGATTTTTTCTACCTGACCGGATTTGAAGAACCGGATTCACTCGCGGTGATCAAGCCCGACGCTGAAAAGAAATATACGTTGTTTGTGCGGCCGAGAGATCCGGAGCGGGAGATTTGGGACGGGCGACGCGCTGGTGTCGAAGGCGCGAAGAGCGAGTTTGGCGCGGAGGAGTCGTTTCCGATCGCGGAGTTTGAGTCGAAGCTGGCGGAGTTTCTCGACGGCGCAGACGTACTTTATTACCGTCTTGGTGTTGATAGCGATCTCGATAACACGATCATCAAAGAGATCGCGCGAATGCGTTCCTCGAATCGCAAGCCGGTTCATCCGCCGCAGACGATTATCGATCCCGGAACGATCGTTCACGAGATGCGCGTGCTGAAAAGCGACGATGAGATCGCGATCATGCAAACGTCTGCCGACATCGCCGCTGAAGCCCATTGCGAGGCGATGAAAGCTGTGCGGCCCGGAATGCAGGAGTATCAGATCGAGGCGTTGATCGAACAGGTCTTTCGCCGGCATGGTGCTTCGGGTCCGGCTTACACGTCGATCGTCGGTGGTGGTCCAAATGCCACCGTGCTGCATTACATCAACAACGACGGCGAGCTGCGCGACGGTGACTTGCTGCTGCTTGATGCGGGCGCGGAGTACAAAGGCTACGCTTCTGATATCACGCGTACTTTTCCGATCAATGGACGTTACACCAGGGCGCAGCGCGATATTTACGACCTGGTGTTGAAGGCGCAGATGGCGTGCGTGGAGATGGTGCGACCGGGGGTGACGCACGATCAGTTGAAGCAGCACTCGATCGAAGTGTTGACAGAAGGGATGGTCGAGCTCGGGTTACTCGAGGGCAAGACTGAGGAACTGATCAAGGAGAAGAAGTACGAGAAGTTTTACATGCACGGGTTGGGGCACATGCTCGGCATTGACGTGCACGACGTTGGGCGTTACTACTACGGCGCGGAATCACGCGCGCTCGAACCTGGCGTGGTGATGACTGTCGAGCCTGGGATTTACATCGCACCCAATACTAAGGACGTGCCGGAGAAGTATCTCGGGATTGGTGTGCGGATCGAGGATGATGTGCTGTGCACGAACAACGGTCCGCGAGTGTTGACCACCAAAGTACCCAAGCACGCCGAAGAGATAGAGGAATTAATGAGCCGCAGATAAACGCAAATGAACGCAGATCTGTGTTCATCCGCGTTTATCTGTGGCTAAATTTTCTTGATGATCGCGTCCGCGAATTCGGTGGTCTTTGCGGTTCCCCCAATGTCACGCGTGCGTACCTCACCTTCTTTAAAGACCGTCAACATAGCGTTCTCAATGCGGTCGGCGGCCTCACGCTCTCCGATGTAGCGCAACAGCATGATTCCGGATTGCAGCAGTGCCGTCGGATTCGCGATACCCTGACCTGCGATGTCAGGCGCAGATCCGTGTACCGCTTCGAACACCGCGCCTTTCTCACCAATGTTCGCTCCCGGCACGAGTCCCAGCCCACCAACAAGACCGGCACAAAGATCCGAAACAATATCTCCGTAGAGATTCTCGAGCAGCATGACGTCAAACTGCTCGGGTCGCATCACGAGCTGCATACACGCGTTATCGACGATCTTGTCGTCAGCAATGATCTCGGGATAGTTCACGCTCATTTTTCGAAAACATTCTAAAAACAGACCATCCGAAAGCTTCATGATGTTGGCTTTATGCACCGCCGTCACCTTCTTGCGCGACTCACTCCTCGCATGCTCAAAAGCAAACTTCGCGATGCGCGTCGAAGCCTTCTCAGTGATGATCTTCAAACTCTCAACCACACCCGGCACCACCACATGTTCCAGGCCCGCATACAAACTCTCCGTATTCTCGCGAACAACGATCAGATCCAGCTCCGGATAACGACACGGCACATTCGGCAACGCACGCACCGGACGTAAGTTCGCATACAAGTCGAGCGTTTTACGCAGTCCAACATTGACCGAAGTAAACCCTTTTCCAATCGGCGTCGTGACCGGTCCTTTGAGCGCGACCTTGTTACGCAGAATCGAATCGAGCAGCTCCTGTGGCAACGTTTCGCCGAACTTTTCGAGCGCCTGCGCACCCGCGTAATGCGTCTCCCATTGAATCTCAACGCCTGACGCTTCGATGATTCGGACTACGTTGGAAGCGACTTCAGGACCGATGCCGTCGCCTGGAATCAGTGTGATACGATGCATGGCTGGATAGTAACCAAATGGCGTCAATTAAAGGAAGTGCAAACGTTGTCATCATTGGTGGCGGCGTCATTGGGCTAACCATCGCGCGCGCACTCGCGCTCCGTGGAGTGCGTGATGTTTGTTTGATTGAACGTGCGGGCCTCGGATCTGAGGCGTCGTTTGCGGCAGCCGGGATGCTGTTGCCGCAAGTCGAGGCCGATGCTCAGGACGACTTCTTCACACTCGCTTGCCGGAGTCGCGATCTGTACCCTTCGTTCGCCGCGGCGTTGAATGAAGAGACGGGAATCGACATCGAGCTCGACACGACGGGCACACTCTATCTCGCTCTCACCGAACACGATCAAGAAGAGATCGAACGGCGATACCGTTGGCAGAGTGACGCAGGTTTACCTGTCGAGCTTCTCAGCGCCGCAGCAGCGCGTGAGCTGGAACCCAGCATCTCGGATTCCGCCAGCGGCGCACTCCTCTTTCCAAACGACATCCAGGTCGAGAATCGTCGACTTCTCAGTGCGTTGGCTAACAGCGTAAATAAGCTCGGCATCAGCATAGTCACGGAAACAAACGTCGACTCATTAATTATTGAAAAGAATCGTGTCCGTGGTGTTCAAACAAGTCGTGGCCGTGTTGATTGTGAAGCGGTCGTGGTCGCTGCTGGAAGCTGGACGAGTTTCATCAAGAGCTCATCCCCTTGTAAGATTCCCGAGATCGAGCCGGTGCGTGGCCAGATGATCTGCCTCGAAACTAAGCCGCGGTTGACTCGCCACGTCATCTACAGCCCGCGCGGCTACCTCGTGCCGCGCCGTGACGGCCGCCTGCTTGCCGGCTCGACAAGCGAACACGCAGGCTTCGCGAAATACATAACCGCCGGCGGAATCGGGACGATTCTGCGAAATGCGCTGGAGATTTCCCCGGCAATTGCGAATTTGCCCATAGTCGATGCCTGGGCGGGCTTGCGGCCAAAGCCCGCTGACGGTTTGCCAGTGCTCGGACGTTGTGATGAAATTGACGGGCTGTTTTACGCAACCGGACACTACCGAAACGGAATCCTACTTGCGCCTTTGACTGGTGAGTTAATTTCCGAAGCAATAGTCTCCATTAAAAGATGACTTCAACTGTTTTATCCATCTCTGTAATACTGTTGGCGACGGTGTCGGCTTTTGCCCAGGGACTCACGCCCGCCGCGAAGCCCGACCCAAAGCATGACACCCGTCCCGCGCAAGCGCTTTACGAAGACGCAAACGGGTATCTGGGACGAAAGTATCAGGAGTTCAACAAACGCCAACTCCCGTACGATGCAAAACTCGAAGCGCAAACAAAGAAGGAACAGAAGGATCTAGCGGTAAAGAACGCAGCGACTCTTCAGGCTCGCTCGCCTCTGGCAGGGGACGATCTTTACTACCTCGGTCTGCTGCATCATCTCGCCGGCGATGCCGACGCGTCGCTCGCGGCGATGCGACTCTTCCTGAAAGACGATCCGGACGGTCAAAAGGCACAGTCGGCGCGGAACGTTGTAGTTATGTATGCGGTCAGGAAGGACCTGGTGCCCGAGGCGAATGCCGCGGTCGCATCCTATGCTCGACACCAGCCACAGAACGCTGACGATCGTTATCGCATGGAGTTGCTCATCACCGACGCATACATGCGCGCGAAAGACTATGCTTCGATGGCAACGCACGCGAAGGAAATGCTGGCGGCGTCGAAGAAGTTTGTCGAGGCGAACAAAGAAGAAGTCTTCCGGCGCGATGAGATGTTGTTGAGGTCGGCATTACTTCTTGCGGACGCTTACGCCAAAACCAGGCAGAATGACCTGGCGCTGGCGACGTTAACCGACCTGCGACGTTTATCGATTCAATTGCCGTCGGCGAGTCTGTACAAGAACGTGACGATGAGACTGATGCGACTCGATCCCATGCTGGATCCGGGTCAACTGTTCGATACCGGTCTCGTGTCAAAAACGCCTTTGCCGGAGCTTGTCGCGCAGGAGTGGATCGAACAGAAGCCGGTGAAGCTGAGCGAACTTCGTGGCCAGGTTGTGTTGCTCGACTTTTGGGCGCCGTGGTGTGGTCCATGCCGTTACACGCTGCCGAACATGTCGCGCTGGCAGACAACATTTAAGAGCAAGGGATTCGTGATCCTGGGCGTGACCAAGTACTATGGACACGGCGGCGGCGAGGCTTTGTCACCGCCTGAAGAACTCGTTTATTTGCGTGAATTCAAAAAGCAAAACCGCTTACCGTATGGATTGGTAATTTCGGATTCAGACACGAACGATTTCAACTATGGCGTGTTTTCGATTCCGACGTCGTATTTAATCGATCGCAAGGGCGTAGTGCGTTACATCTCCATGGGCGCCGGCGAAGAAGAGATCGCAAACCTCGGAGAAATGATTAAGAAGTTGATTGAAGAGAAGTGATGGACGATTCAGGCATTACATTATTTCGTATCGCGATTTCATTCGCCGCGGGCGTACTCTCGTTTCTGTCACCATGCGTGTTGCCGCTGGTGCCGGGTTACATCTCGTTGATTTCCGGCGTCAGTATTGACGGCCTGAAAGAAGGCACGAGCAATCGCCGCGCGGTGATTATCAACTCGCTGGCATTCAACGCCGGCTTGTCCATCATCTTTCTTGTTCTCGGCACGACGGCTGGTCTGGTTGGCGCGGCAATCACGAGCAACCCGTGGGTCAGAATCATCGGCGGTCTCGTGATCATCGCTTTCGGTTTGCAACTGATCGGTCTGCTCAAAATCTCCGCGCTCTACAAAGACACACGCTTCTTCTCCGACGATAAACCGCGCGGCGTGTTTGGCTCGGCCGCGTTGGGAATGGCGTTCGCCGCCGGCTGGACTCCGTGCATTGGTCCAATACTCGGCGGCATCATCGGTCTTGCCGCCACAAGCGGCGGCTGGCGCAGTGGTCTCGTCCTTTCCGCGTTCTATTCTGCGGGGTTGGCAGTGCCGTTTCTACTGACTGGCCTGGGTATCAATCAGTTTCTGAGTTTCTATAAAAACTTCCGCAAACACCTGCACAAGGTCGAGGTTGTCTCCGGTGTGGTGCTGATCCTCGTTGGCCTGCTCGTTATGAGTGGACAGTCGACGTTGCTGGCCAGCTCGAAATTGTTGACATGGATTCCTAACGCTGAAAGCTGGCTGAAGCTCGACACAAAAACTCCCGCGCCGGCAACTCCGGCGGCGAATACAAAGTTCGAAGCCGTGCCCGACGTTGAATTTCAAACACTCGCCGGCAAGCCGTTTCGTCTCAAAGAACTTCAGGGCCAGGTAGTGCTGCTGAACTTCTGGGCCACCTGGTGTATTCCTTGCCGTGAGGAAATTCCGGCGCTGAACTCTTTGCAGCACGAACTGCAAGCTGAAGGTTTAAAGATCATCGGCGCAACGCTGGAAGACAGCGCTGATGGCGTAAACACATATCAGCAGGAAGTAGAAAAGTTTGAATACGATGTTTTACTGGGTGGCAGCGACGCGAAAGTAAAATTTGCGGCAGCACAGTTGCCGACAACTTACCTGATCGACCGGCAGGGACGCATTCGTCAAAAGATCATAGGGGCCCGAGATAAAGCTGGATGGGAAGCGGCAGTGAAGCCGTTGTTGGCCGAAACACCCGCAACTGCCAGTGCCTCGAATTAAACGCAAAGTAGTTTGATGGAGTGATGCCATGAGGAAACTATCAGTCGTCCTCTCCCTTTTCACACTCGTCGTTTCAGCTTCCATTACACGCGCGCAGGCGGGCCATGAATACTCGCCGCTGGCTGAGAAGACAGTGAATTACAAAACCTGGTCGCTGCCGAATCTCGTGACGCAGGTGCCGGAAGATTTGCGCAAGGTGATGGCAGGGAAGAAGCTGGTGATGATTGTTTACTTTGCGCCGTGGTGCGGAAACTGGAAGAACGAGGCGCCCATCGCCGCGAAGCTATATGAGAAGTACAAGGACAAGGGATTCCAGGTGATCGGTGTCAGCGAGTACGCACCGCCCACGGATACCTTCACCTACTTTGGAGCGAAAGATCCGCCATATCCGGTCTTCGTCGAATCAGAATCAAGGGACGACAAACAGAAGACGGCGCATTACGGTTATCGCCAGCTCACGGGCGACACGCGTAACTGGGGCTCACCCTGGAACATCTTTCTCGAACCTGACAAGGTGAACGCAAAAGGCGAAGTGCTCGCGGAAAAAGCGTGGGTAGTGAATGGCGAGCTGATCGAAGACGAAGTTGACAAGTTTATCGCGTCGAAACTGGGCGCCGCCAC
>DATENQ010000575.1:0-3944 GCA_035275005.1 Pyrinomonadaceae bacterium
CCAGCGAACGCAACGATTGCAGCGTTTCTTTATTCAATGGAGCATCGATTTCGATCACCGCCAATGCTTCACCACCACGCTCGCGGCGTCCGAGATGAAAGCGACTGATGTTCACGCCACCCTGCCCGAGGATCGTTCCGATGCCACCAATCACGCCAGGCACGTCTCTACTGCGCGTCACGAGCATGTGGCCGTGTGGGGTCGCTTCGAGATTGAAACCGTCGATCTCCGTTATACGCCCTTCGCGTCGTTGTTCGCCGTAACCAAAGAGCGTTCCCGCCAGGCTATGTTTTGATGGACCGGCAGTTACTTCAGTGCGAATGGCGGGCAACATGTCGCCGCCAGTGCGAACGTAAGTGGTCGTTACCTTGATGCCGCGCTCGTCCGCGATTAGAAACGCGTTGACAACGTTTACACGCGCACTGATATCACGCAGCATTCCCGCCAAAAACGCGCGCGTCACCGGCGCTGCATCAACGTCCACGATCTCGCCCGCATATTCAATCCTGACTTCGCTCACCGCCTTGTCGACAAGCTGCGCCTGGAATCGACCCATACTCTCCGCCAGCGCGACGTAAGGGTGAATCAAGTGAAACTCTTTTGTGCTGATTGCCGGCACGTTGACGGCTCCGCGCAAAACTCCGGTCAGCAGAAAGTCGCGCATCTGTTCGGCAACAGTGAACGCGACTCCTTCCTGCGCTTCCCTGGTTGAAGCGCCCAGATGCGGCGTCACGATTACCTGGTCGAGTTGTAGCAACTTGTGATCGGGAGGCGGCGGCTCTTCGCTGAATACATCCAAAGCAGCGCCGGCGATTGCGCCACTGGTTAACGCTTCGTAAAGCGCTTCTTCGTCGACCAGACCACCGCGCGCGCAGTTGATGATCCGCGCACCGCGCTTCATCTTGCCGATCGCGTCGCGATCGACGAGACCGCGTGTTTCCGATGTCAATGGAGTATGCACCGTGAGAAAGTCAGCGCGCGCATAGACCTCATCGAGCGGCGCCAGTTCGATTTCCAGATCGCGCGCTTGCTCGATCGCGATAAACGGATCGTATGCGACAATCAACATTCCCAGCGCGCGTGCGCGCGAAGCAACGACACGCCCGATGCGGCCCAGGCCCACAATTCCGAGCGTCTTGCCCTGTAGCTCGACTCCGATAAATTTCTTGCGATCCCAGCGGCCGGATTTAAGACTGCTGCTGGCTTGCGGAATCGAGCGCGCCAGCGCGATGAGCATCGCGATGGTGTGTTCCGCAGTGGTGATGGTGTTGCCATCGGGCGCGTTCATCACGACCACGCCACGAATCGTCGCCGCGGGAACGTCGATGTTGTCAACGCCAACTCCCGCACGCCCGATGACGCGCAGGCTATTGGCCTCGTCGAGCAGATCGGCGGTTACTTTCGTTTCGCTGCGGACGATGAGGCCTTCACAATCCTTCAGAGCTTCGCGCAAATCAGGTAGCGCCAGCCCAGGCCGTTTCTCTACTGTAAAACCCGAAGAGCGCAGTGGTCCAAGACCGCTCTCGCTCACGTCATCCGCCACAAATATTTTTGTATTCATAGTGCTTGCCAGTGAAAGCTTGGTATGGTAACAGTGCTGCCTTGATTGCGCCACATGACGCGTTTTCACGCAAAGACGCAAAGACAGCAAAGAAATCTTCCTTTGCGCCTTTGCGTGGGATTAGGAGATGAGTATGGAGATTCTTGTTTATCAAAAGGGCGCTCCCAGGATCCAGGAGAAATTTACGGCCGCGGATCTGCCGGAGTTATTGAAAGACGAACACGCCGTGATCTGGGTCGACATGGAATCGCCAACTCAGGCGGATGAACAAGTGCTGCTCGATGTGTTTAAATTTCATCCGCTGACCGTCGAGGACTGCCGCGAGAATCGCCACTATCCAAAGATCGAAGAGTTTGACAGTTATATTTATTTCATCGTTCACGGCGTGCGAGCCGACATCAGCCCCGATCGATTCAATACAATCGAGTTGGACGGCTTTCTCGGACCAAACTACGTGATCACCTATCACCACGATATGTTTCGCAGCATCAACAACGTGAAGCAACAGTTGCGCACCACTCCGATTGCCTGCCAGCGCGGCCCCGCTTACCTGCTGCACCAGATTTTGGACCAGATAGTCGATTTCTATTCGCCCGTGCTGGATGATTTCGACGACCGGATCGACCGGCTCGAGCAGGACATCTTTACTTTGAAGCGTCCCAACAGCGAGATCCTCACAGAGATTATGGCCTTGAAGCGAAGTGTGTTGCGTCTGCGGCGAATCTCAGGCAAACAGATGGACATCCTTCATCGCATGAGCCGCGGTGAGTTTAGTTTGATACCTGATGTCATGCGGCCGTTCTATCGCGACGTTTACGATCACCTGATCCGCGTGGTTGATCTGTCGGAGAGTTATCGCGATCTGATCAGCGGCTCGCTGGAGGCCTACCTGTCGGTCGTATCTAACCGCTTGAATGAAATCATGAAGGTGTTGACGATCTTTTCCGCGGTGATGCTGCCCTTGACGTTTATCGCCGGTGTTTACGGCATGAACTTCGACAACATGCCCGAGCTGCATTCGCGCTACGGCTATTACGCGGCCTGGGTAATCATGATTGTGGTGGCGGTGGGAATGTTACTGTTCTTCAAACGGCGCGGATGGATTGGCGGCGGCTCGAGGGGTGAAGAGGAAACGCCGGAAAGTTGATTACACCGGATCGACGTCTTTCAAATCATCTGATTCATCAAACGCGCCATCCGGGCTGGGCAAGTCTGTATCGTCTGACTGGTCTTTAACCGATGCCTGGTTCTCTTCCACGTCCTTCAGCGTCTCTTTGCTGGTCGCGTCTTTCCCGATAGATTCTTTGCGTTCCATATTCCGCTCCTAAAAAAACCTGATGAAGATCGTTACAAGCACCGCCGCATAAACTCCCGCGACAAGATCGTCAAACATTATCCCGGCACCACCCTTGAGATCCTGAAGTCTATTGGCAGGATATGGCTTAACAATGTCGAAAAAGCGGAAAAGAACAAACGAAACCATTACCGCCGCGATGGACCACTGCTGAAAAAACGCCAGCGGCAGCGTCGCTATGAGTTGGCCCGCAACTTCATCGATGACAACCTTGCCCGGATCCTTTCGCCCCACAAGCTCTTCAGTTCGGGAACCTGCCCAGATGCCTGCGAATGTAACCGCGATAATCACAACAACGAGACCCCCTGCTGTTCGACTGAGCAGTAAAAAGATCCCGACTCCGACCAACGATCCGAACGTCCCCGGAATGAGCGGCAGGTAACCGACGCCACACGTCGCGATCGCAAGGGCGAGATAGTCAACCGCGGATGACGCGGATTTAGATCCGGATTTCGTCCGTGTCATCCGTGGTTAACTATTCTCCCAATCAAATCATATTCATGGGCCTCAGTTATCTCGACCTTCACAATCTCTCCAGCTTCCGAAATCACTCCATCCGGAACATCGTTAATCAACACACACCCATCAATGTCCGGCGCCTGCGTCTCCATTCTCCCCTGCCACAGCAGTTCGCTCTCTTTCGATTCACCCTCAAACAACACCGGAACCACTTCTCCGACTCGCGCTCGATTCTTCCGGCGCGAGATCTTCGCCTGCTCCTTCATCAGCGCATTACGACGTCGCGCCGCGGTCCTGTGCGGAACTTTCTCAGCCAGCTCAAACGCCGGCGTACCTTCTTCGTCCGAGTAAGTAAAAACGCCGACGCGATCGAACTCAACGTTCTTGATGAACGACATCAACTCATCGAAATCGTCCTCAGTTTCACCGGGAAAACCGGAGATGAATGTGGTTCGCACAGCGATACCGGGAACACGTTGTCGCACGCGCTCGATCAGTCGCTCAAGACTCTTACGATTGCCGCCACGCTTCATCAGTTTCAAAACATTTTGCGAAGCGTGCTGCAAAGGC
>DATENQ010000576.1:0-3507 GCA_035275005.1 Pyrinomonadaceae bacterium
CTGAAGGTTGGGGACGAAAGAGGCTTCGCGTTGTAAGATGGTGAGCCGAGCAGGACTCGAACCTGCGACCCACTGGTTAAAAGCCAGTTGCTCTACCGACTGAGCTATCGGCCCATCTACATGCAGAGAGCACGCGAGGCGTGCTCTTGAGAAACTTCGAGGGGCATTCTACCGAACGCGAAGGAGATTGTCCAAAACGAGCCACAGATCTTCACAGATGTAATCCGTGTTCATCCGTGAAATCTGTGGCGCAGATAGAACTTCATTTATGAATGATGCTGAATTAATCCGCTCGGTGTTGATCGAAGGAGCCATCGGTGGCGCGCTGTTGGCGCTGATCGCGTGGCTGCTTTCGCGATTCACGAAGGATATTCATGGGCGGACGTTGTTGGCGACGGTGCTGTTTGCGGCGGCGGGGGCGTACCTGGGATTTGCGTTTGTTCCACCAGTCTCAAGCATTTGGCTGTTGATTGAGTTATTGCAGTGTATCGCCTTCGGCGCGTTGGGTTTGTATGGGTGGCGCGGTAATGCGAAGTGGCTCGCACTCGGTTGGGCACTACATCCGCTCTGGGATTTTCCGTTGCACTACATTGGACCAGGACAAAGCTTTGCGCCGTGGCCATACACGATCGCCTGCATCAGTTATGACTGGGTAGTGGCGGCTTATATCGTTATTTACTATCGCGTAGCCAGCCGCCGAGTGCCGAGTCCTGAACGATGATCGTTTGCATGCGCTCGGGGCCGGTGGAGACGAGGCCGATCTCGACGCCGATCTGTTCGGAAAGAAATTCGATGTAACGACGCGCGTTGGCGGGAAGGGAACTGATCTCTGTCATGCCGAGCGTTGAACTGCGCCAGCCAGGCAGAGTTGCGTAGACGGGTTCTGCCCGTCGAAGATCCTGCGATACCGCCGGCAGAGATTCACACTTCCTGCCGTCGAGTTTGTAACCCGTACAGACTTTGATCTCATCAAGCGTATCGAGCACGTCGAGCTTTGTTAACGCAACCGACGTGAAACCGTTGATCTCAGCGGCATAGCGCGTTGCGAATGAATCAAACCAGCCGCAACGACGCGGCCGTCCAGTCGAAGCACCATACTCCCGGCCACGCTCGCGAATCAGCTGGCCCAACTCTGCTTCTCCTTCGAGCATTTCAGTCGGAAACGGACCTTCACCGACGCGCGTCGTGTAAGTGCGCACGATGCCGAGTACGCCGTTTAGCCTGTTGGGCGCGAGGCCGGTACCGATGATCGCGCCGCCAGCTACAGTAGTTGACGAGGTAACGAACGGATAAGTGCCGTGATCAACGTCAAGCAGCGTCGCCTGCGCGCCTTCGAGCAGTATCGATCTGCCCTCAGTCGCGGCAATGTTGAGATAGTGTGTGGTGTCGGCGATGAATGGGCCAAGACGCTCAGTCAGCACCGACATCTCCTTAAAGATCTCGTCGGCATTAAGACGCTCGCCGCCGTAAGCTTCGATGATGCGGTTCGCATCTTCGAGATTACGCTCGATCCGCGAACGGAGTACGTCAGGCACAAGCGCGTCAGCAGTGCGAATGCCGCGCCGGCCGGCTTTGTCTTCGTACGCCGGGCCGATGCCGCGCAACGTGGTGCCGACTTTTTCGTTGCCCAGGCGCTCTTCGCTGGTGTGGTCCAGGGCGCGATGATATGGAAGAATTAAATGCGCGCGTGAACTGATCTTCACTCGCTCAGGCGAGACTTCGATGCCCTGTTGCGTCAGACGATCCGCTTCGACGAAGAATGCCTTCGGATCGATGACCATGCCGTTGCCGAGCACGCACGTTTTGCCGCGATGCACTATGCCCGATGGGAGCAAATGCAGCACAAACGATTGATCGCCGACCTGGACCGAGTGGCCCGCGTTGTGACCGCCCTGATAACGCACGACGATCTCGAAACGCTCCGCGAGCAGATCGACGATCTTCCCTTTACCTTCATCGCCCCACTGGGCGCCGATGACTGCGATTACTTTCGACATAGGCACAGATTAAACGGATCAAAGACTGACAATTTCCTGATAGAGCTCGATATATTTGCGGGCGGCGGCGGCCCAGGAATTATCGACTAACATTCCATTGTGCTGAATCTTTTGCCAGAGCTCGGGCCGCGCATAAAAGTAAAGGGCCTCGCGTATTTTATCAAGCAATGCGCCGGCTTCATATGGGCCAAACTTGAAACCATTGCCTGCTCCATCGACGGGATTGAACTGTTGGACCGTGTCGTCAAGTCCACCCGTCGCACGCACAATCGGCACGGTGCCGTAGCGCATGCTGTACATCTGATTCAGACCACAAGGTTCATACAACGAAGGCATCAGGAACATGTCAGCGCCGGCCTCGATCTGGTGCGCGAGCGGCTCGCCTGCATAACCTTTGTAAATGCCAACCTGACGAGGCGCCGCCTCGTGCCACCGCTGAAGAAAATCTTCGTATTCCTTTGCGCCCGCGCCGAGTGCGATGAAAAACGATCCGGTTTCCAAGATCGGTTGGGCGAGCTGGCGGATCAGATCGTAGCCTTTCTGACCGACGAGTCGCGAGATGATGGCGATGATCGGACGATCGGGATCTTCAGGAAGGCCAAAGCGGCGCAGTAGATCGATCTTGCACTCACGTTTACCCGACAGATCGTCAGCAGAAAAGTTTGCAGCGATGTGGGGATCGGTTTCCGGGTTCCAGATGTCGTAATCAACCCCATTCGCGATCCCGGCCAGACGATCGCGCCGCGCGCGCAGCAGCCAGTCGAGCCCGTGACCCTGTTCCGGCGTCTGAATCTCGCGCGCGTAACGCGGGCTTACGGTCGAGAGCGCATCTGCGGCGATGATGCCAGCCTTAAGCGCCGAGGCGTGACGTTCAAGCCGAAAGTCGTCGCTTTCAGGAGGATCGCCAAAGCCAAGCC
This sequence comes from Pyrinomonadaceae bacterium, assembly GCA_035275005.1. Classification (GTDB taxonomy): domain Bacteria; phylum Acidobacteriota; class Blastocatellia; order Pyrinomonadales; family Pyrinomonadaceae; genus PSRF01. The sequence continues at coordinate 2,915 of DATENQ010000576.1, forward strand.
ACCAGAGATCACCGGCATCAAAAAAGCCTTGATAACCGACGTTATGAAGTGAAAACAAACTTTTGGTGTTTTGAAAAAAGGCCTCGTGACGACGGCGCGCGCGCAGCTCAGCCATTGCAAACCCGCACGGCCAATCGTTTCCGTGTACGACGTCGGGCTGGAAACTCAGATGTTTCAGCAAAGCAAGGGCAGCGCGCGAAAAGAAAGCAAAGCGAATGTGATCGTCGTTGTGACCGTATATTGCCGGGCGCGAGAAGAACTCGTGCGCTTCGAGCAGATACGCCGGTGCTCCTGCTGCATCGCTATACAGGAAACGAACGTGATGAACCTGCCCGCGCCAGTCAACGCGAACGTTCTCGACAGAACCGCCGTTCAGCAGCGCGCGATCGACCTGTTCATACAACGGGAGAATCAGCTTCGCGTCGACGCCTTCTTCGACGAGCGCTTTAGGCAGCGCGCCTGAGACATCGGCCAGCCCGCCAGTTTTGGCAAAAGGCATAGCTTCAGACGTAAGGATGGCGACGCGCATTCGCTGATGTGATGGGAGCTGTGGGTGGTTTTGTAGGGGCGGCACTCCGTGGCCGCCCGCCGGT
>DATENQ010000577.1:0-5369 GCA_035275005.1 Pyrinomonadaceae bacterium
CCTGAAGTGATCATGTTGACGGGTCAGGCGACGGTTGAGACTGCGGTCGAGGCGATGAAGCTCGGCGCTTACGATTACCTCACGAAGCCTTACAGCATTACTGAGCTCGACGTTCGCGTGAAGCAGGCCGCGGACAAGCGCAAGCTGCGCGTGGACAATGTTCGACTGCGCGAGCAACTAGCAAGACAGTCGGCGCTGCCGGAGATCGTTTCTGTATCGGAAGTGATGAAGGAAGCGATACGTTTGATCGAACGTGTGGCGCCGTCGGAAGCATCGGTTTTGATCACGGGCGAATCCGGGACCGGAAAAGAACTGGTGGCCCATGCAATTCACCGGCTTTCGAATCGTGCGGAAGCGTCGTTTGTAGATCTCAACTGTGCTGCGTTTCAGGAATCGTTGCTCGAGTCGGAATTGTTTGGTTATGAAGCAGGGGCGTTCTCGGGAGCGAAAGGCAGGAAGCTTGGTCTGATTGAGTTGGCTGATGGCGGCACGCTTTTTCTCGATGAGGTTACGGAGCTGCCGGCGCAGTTGCAGGCGAAGCTTTTGCGTGCGATTGAGACGCGCACGTTCTTTAGAGTTGGTGGCGTGCGGAAAGTTGAAGTCAACGTGCGCATCGTTGCGGCGACGAATCGAAATCTCGATACGGTTGTTAACGATGGCGTGTTTAGATCCGACCTGCTTTATCGAATTAACGGGTTTCAGATCAGTCTGGCGCCGTTGCGGGAGAGACCGGAAGACATCGAGCCGCTGGCGCGTTACCTGTTGAAGCAGATTGCGGGCACTCATCCGCCGGAGTTTACTGACGATGCATTTGCGGCGTTGCGTGCGTATAGCTGGCCTGGCAATGTGAGGCAGTTGAAGAATTGTTTGGAGCGCGCAGTGATTCTTTCGAACAACGGGAGGATCACGCTTTCGGAGCTTCCACCGGAGGTGACGCGGCCGGTTGTTGCCGCGCCTGTCTTGCCGGGAGTTGCGCCTGCCGCAAATGGGGAAGCCGCAGTTCCGGTGGCAGCAGCTCCGTCAACGCCTGGGTCACTCCGAGAAAGCGAGCGCCAACAGATTCTCGCCGCGCTTGAACAGACCGGCTGGCACAGAGGCAAGACCGCCGAAATCCTCGGCATCTCTCCATCCACACTCTATCGACGCCTCAGAGACTATGATTTAGAACGAAGACGTTAGCCGCGGATTTACGCAAATAAACGCAGATCAGCGTTCGTCTGCGTGAATCTGCGGCTAACTTTTTAATTTCTTGCGATCGATCTTGCCGCGATCGTTTTTGGGAAGGGAGTCGACGAACTCGACCCAGCGTGGGTATTTGTAGATTGCGATGTGGTCTTTCACGAATTGTTTGATCTCTTCGGCGAGTTGATCGGCGCGGTAAAAACCCTCACGCAACACAACGAACGCTTTCGGTTTCACCAGGCCATCAGATTCGTGACCAACGACCGCGCACTCCAGCACCGCTTCATGCTGCAACAAACAATTCTCGATCTCCGCCGGTGCAACGAACACGCCTGAGACTTTCAGCATGTCGTCAGTGCGACCGTGATACCAGTAATAACCATTCTCATCGACGTGAAACTGGTCACCGCTCGTACACCAATCACCCGCAAACGTCTCTTTCGATTTCTCGTGCGCGTTCCAATAGCAAAGCGCCGCTGAGTCGCCTTTGATCTTCAGCGTCCCCATCTCACCCGTCGCAACTTCCTTGCCGTCAGCATCGACAATCCGCGCTTCGTAGCCGTCAACGATACGCCCGAGACTGCCGGGCTTGATCTCGCCGGGTCGATTCGTGATGTAGATGTGAAACATCTCAGCGGAACCGATACCGTCGCAGATGTCCACTCCAAACGCGTTCATCCAACGTTCGTAAAGCTCCTTCGGCAACGCCTCGCCGGCCGAATAACAGAATCGCAGGCTGGAAACATCTTCCGCTGTAGCACCGGCCACGTTTAGCATCGAGTTGATCATGGTGGGCACGGTCGTGAGGATAGTTGGTCGATAGCGCTTAATCACTTCAAACATCTTCTCTGCTGTCGAGCGTTCGGCGAAGAGCGCTGTGGCTCCGCCGACCGCAAAAGGAAACAGCAAATTGGTTCCGGTCGCATAACCGAAGAACAGCTTGGGCACGGAAACAGTGACGTCGTCAGCGTTCACTCCCATCGTCGCTTTTGCAAAGACCTCGGTATTGAAAGGTAAGTCGTGTTGCAGGTGGACTGCGCCTTTCGGATGACCCGTCGAGCCGGATGTGAACAACCAGATCGCGATGTCGTCACGACGCGTGTCAGCCGGCGAACATTCTTCGGAAGCGGCTTTCACCGTTTCCTCGAACGAAGCCCAGTGCACCTTGTCGCTATGCGGCAACTCTGATTCACCTACAACCAACACGCCCCGCAAGTAACGCGCACCGGCAGCAGCTTCAGCAAACGCCGGCAACACTGACTGATGCACAACCGCAACTTTCGCGCGCGTGTAGTCGAGGTAATACTCGTAATCGGCAACCGGCAGCAGCGGATTCACCATCGTGATCACTGACCCGGCGCGCGCCGCTCCGAACCACGTCCAAACAAACTCCGGACAATCAGGCAAAACCATCAGCACGCGATCTTCAATGTTCGCGCCCGACTCACGTAACGCGTTGCCGGTTTGATTCGAGAGCCGCGCGACTTGTCCGTACGTCCACTTTCGATCTTCGAAATACAGGCAGACTTTGTTTTCCCGGCCTTCCTCTAGATTGTGATAGAGGAAGTAGTCGGCCATGTTGAACCGCTCTGGAAATGAGGGATACAAGATGTCAGGTTTTCTTTTGGGCTTGCGACTGAAAGACACCTTCTAAAAACTTTGCCAGCGCGGCTTCGTCTTCGGGAGTACTGGAATTGAACTTCAATGCAAAACCAATTTCAGAAGCCTCGTTCACAACTTCGGCCCAGAAATTAACTTTCTGTTGCTCAGTGAGTTGAATCTCCAGCCAGACAAGCTCCTTGATCTCAACTTTTCCGCCTGTGAGCAAAAAGCAGCCGTTGCGGCTCAGATCGGTGACAGTGGCATTCTCGCGTGAAAGAACGCCTTCCCAACGGGCCTGTAGCTTGACCCTCGCGCGCGGTGCCGATCGTCTATCTTTCTCCATAACCCTTAACGAAGATTAACCACTAAGGCACGAAGGCACAAACTATTTTTAATTGGTGACTTAGTGACTTTGTGGTTAATGTTTTTGTGCAAAAGGGCAGCCGCCCTCGCCGTGATTGCTATCGAGGTAGGTGCGTGCTTCCCAAAGTTCGGGAAAGAATTTTTTGTCGAGCGTTGTTTTAAGATAACCGATTCCTTCCGAGCCGCCGGTGCCGCGTTTCGCGCCCACCATGCGCTCGACCATCTTGATGTGATGGTAGCGCCAGAGCGAGAAGTATTCATCGTGCTCGAGCAGCGCTTCAGTGAGTTGAAACTCTTCATAGCGCACTTCGAAATGAGTCAGCACTTCGAGCACGGCGCGCGTCCGTTCTTCGTAAGCTTTTTTCTGTTGCGCTGTGTCCGCATCCGCTGAAGGAAGCGGCGCTGTCAGTCCACGACGTTGCAGCACGCGATAAAAACACTCTGGCAGCGTGGGACGGGACATGCGCTCCTGTAGACGTCCGTATGCAAACTCGTCACTCGAGAATTCTCCCAGGATGCTTTTGTCTTTTAACCCGGAAGAGAACTCGATCTCGCGAAACTGCATCGACTGAAAACCACTGGCGGGATTGAGTTGATCGCGAAACTGTAAAAAACTGATCGGCGTCATGCTTTCCAGAATATGAATCTGGTTGACCAGCAATTTCTCGATCTCGACGATGCGCTTTATTGCACGCGTGGCCGCAGGTAGGCGATCTTCTTCGAGGAACTGAATCGCCGCGTCGAGCTCGTGCAGGATTTGTTTGAACCACAGCTCGTAAGCCTGATGGACCGTGATGAACAAGAGCTCATCGTGATGTGCGGGCGCCGAAAGGCAATCCTGAAGGTTAATCAGATCCTGAACACGCAGATATTTGTTGTATGAAAGAGGCGGGTTTTCGCCGTAATTCTTGGCCATCTAAAATGCAGCTCCCGCCGTTTCGTGTTCTCGATAACTCTCGGATTCGCCGATCTTCTTCATTTCCCTGACGACGAGTTCGAGCTCGTTGTCGGTCGTATAGAAATGTGGTGAGATGCGGACTCCGGCGCCGGGTCTGTAGTCGACGATAAACTCGCGATGAATCAGTTCCTTCGTGATAGCGGCTGCGTACTCGTGCGCCACGGTGATCGTGCCACCACGCTGCGCGACATTCTTCGGACTCGTAACTGTAAACCCGGCCTCTTCCGCGAGGTTGATTAGATACTCCGTCTGGCGCACGCTCTTTTCGCGAATTCGATCGACACCGATCTCGTTGATGATGCGATAGCCCGATACGGCTGCGTAGAGTGCGGGTATCGCGGGAGAGCCGTGGAGAAATCTAGTGATGTTGGGCGCGTAGCGTAGCGCGGTGTCGAACGCAAACGGTTGTTCGTGGGCCATCCAGCCCGTCGTTTTGGGTTCGAGTGTGGCTTGCAAGTCAGGCCGCACGTAAAGATAGCCGGCGCCTGGACCACCACACAGCCACTTCACCGAGCCACCAGTGGCGAAGTCGGCATTCAGATCTTTGACGCTGAAAGGAACCGTGCCTGCCGATTGGTAAGTATCGAGCACGACCATCGCGCCGACTTCGTGTGCTCTGTCGATGATCGCTTTGGCGTCCTGCAAAAAAGCACTCTTGAAAAGAACGTGAGAAAAAGGAACGAGCAGCGTCGTCTCGTCGATCGCCGCGAGCATGCGTTCGAGCGGAACGGTGATGCCGTCATCCGATTTGACTGTTTCGATGCGAAGCTGCCCGTCACGTGCGTGAGCCTCGTAGACGTACATCACGGACGGGAAGTTGAGCTCGGAATAGACGACCTTGTTTCGCTGTGGCGTGGGTTTCAGACATGAGAGTATCAGCGACTGGCAGATGGAAACGTTCTGATGCATTGCCACGGTGCCCGGTTCGGCGCCGATGATGCGCGCGACTTCGTTGCCGACCGTGATCGGCATGTCCCACCAGCCTTCCGCCCACGCGCGAACGCCGCGGCTTGCCCAGATGTCGGCATACTCGTGAAGCTGTTCGAAAGTGCCCCTGGGCATTGCTCCAAGACTGTGGGAAATCAGGTAAACAGCCTTGTCGAGAATAGGAAATTCACTGCGCCACTTTAATAAATCGTCAGTCAATCAAGTTCCTCCTGCCTCAAATGTAACAGATTCAGGCAGCCCACGTAATCTGTGTCATCTCCGTCCCAACTGTAGGGGCGGCACTCCGTGGCCGCCCGTGGTTGTTCCTTTGGCTGAG
>DATENQ010000578.1:0-12205 GCA_035275005.1 Pyrinomonadaceae bacterium
TGGACACCAATTGAAAACTACCCTGATTGCTGAGGAAATGTTCAGAAGTATGGTGCCGAAGGGGGGACTCGAACCCCCACGAGTTGCCTCACACGCCCCTCAAACGTGCGCGTCTGCCAGTTCCGCCACTTCGGCATGAAGTGAGTTTAGAGGGCGGCTATTATAGCCGGAAAGATTTCAAAAAACTGTAACTACTGACTCGCCGCTGGTGAAGCTGCGGGGGCTGCTGGTGAAGCCGCCGGCGCCGGCGTTGGAGTAGGTGTAGCTGTCGGCGCGCTCTCTGATTGCAACACTGATCGGGAGCCAGTGAGAATCGGCAAGCCGAGCGTGAGTGCAATCAACATGAACGCGGCGCCCGCTCCGATCGTGATCTTCGCCAGGAGGCTCGCCGTGCCGCGCGGACCGAAAGCCGTGCTCGATAGAGTATTTGAAAAGAGTGCGCCCGCGTCAGCCTTGCCGGGCTGGAGCAGGATCACCACCACCAGCACGATGCACGACAGAATGAAAAGTCCGTAAAGAATGTAAGTTACCAAATCAATACCTCAGCGTCTGTAATTCACGATCTCCGCAAAACTCTCTGCTTTCAAACTCGCGCCGCCAACCAACGCGCCATCGATGTCTGCTTGCTTCATCAGCCCGGCGATGTTGTCGGGCTTCACCGAACCACCGTAAAGAATCCGTAAAGCCTCGCCCGCCGAAGCGGAGTGCCTTTCCGCGAAAACGCGCCGGATAAACGCATGCATTTCCTGCGCTTGCTCCGGCGTCGCTGTACGTCCAGTGCCGATGGCCCAGACCGGCTCGTAAGCGACGATGATACGGTCGAGATCTGAGGCTGTCAACCCGCTAAGACCACCGCTCAACTGTTGAGAGACAACGCTTTCAGCGCTTCCCTGCTCTCGCTGATCGAGCGTCTCGCCCACACACACGATCACCGTCAGGCCGCTTTTGATGCCCGCGTGGGTCTTCTTGTTAACTGTCTCATCCGTGTCGCAATAGAACTGCCGCCGCTCCGAATGCCCAACAATTACATGCCTCGCGCCCACATCGCGCAGCATCGACGCCATCACCTCGCCCGTGTGCGCGCCTTCTTCAGTTTCCGTCGAGCAATCCTGCCCGGCAACGCGAATGTTCGAACCCTCGAGCCGATCGGCAACGGTCTTGATCGCGGTGAACACCGGCGCGATCACGACTTCGCAGTGGTTTGCATTTGCGACCAGAGGCTTCAGCGCAAGGGCAGTATCAACTGCCTGGCTGAGCGTCTTGTACATCTTCCAGTTTCCGGCGATTACAGGTTTACGCATCAAGAGTATTTGTTCCACATGGTCGGCGGATCAACCTCGGTTATCGCGTATGATCTGAGCAGTCCGCACTTCGGACAACGATAGGTGTCCACCGATCGGCATTCTTTACCTTTTGCTTTCACACCTGTCCACGGTGATTTCTCCGGCCGGCCTTTCAGCCAGCGCGGCACTAGCTGCCCGCCATACGTCATGTCGAGGATGAATCCTTCGACCATGTCAGCGCGACAATCAGGACACTGTTTCTTTTCACTAGCCATCTATTTGTCACTCAACGCCAACACGCCCGGCAACTCGTCGCCGGCGAGGAATTCGAGCGTGGCGCCGCCCCCGGTTGAGATATGAGTCATGCGATCCGCGACCCCGGCGCGCGTCACGGCGGAAACAGAATCGCCACCGCCGACAATCACAGTCGCACCGCGATCGGCGGCTTCAGCGACTGCCTTCGCGACGCTAATCGTTCCCTGATCGAACGGCGGTTCTTCAAACACGCCCATTGGACCATTCCAGATGATCAGTCTCGCATCCTGGAGCGCGGCCGCGAAGTGGGCCACTGTCTCGACGCCGATGTCCATTCCCACCAGTCCAATATTAGTAAACTCGATCGGAATCGTTTTGGTGACGATCTTCTCACCTTTGATCGGTTCATAACTGTCGACCACCTGATGGTCCGTTGGCAGCAGAAATTCAATTCCCTTGTCTTCCGCGCGCTTCTTAATCTCGAGCGCGGTTTGCAGCATGCTGTCTTCGACGAGAGACTTTCCGACCGTGAATCCTTCGGCTTTCAAAAACGTGTAGGCCATCGCGCCGCCAATCAGCAACTTGCTCACGCCGCGATCGATGAGCGCGTTGATGACGGGAATTTTGTCTGAGACTTTTGCGCCGCCGAGTATCGACACAAACGGATGCTCAGGTTCTTTGATGGCTTTGCCCAGATACTCCAGCTCCTTCTCCATCAGCAAGCCGGCAGCCGCTTGCGAGACGTGGCGCGTAATGCCTGCCGTCGATGCATGCGCACGGTGTGCGGTGCCGAAAGCGTCGTTGACATAAACATCGCAGAAGCTCGCCAACTGCTTTGCAAACTCGTCGTCGTTCTTCTCTTCTTCAGGATGGAAACGAAGGTTCTCGAGCAACAGCACGTCGCCGTCGGCAAGTGCATTAACTTTTGACTGCGCAGCTTCGCCGATGCAGTCTTCGGCAAATGCCACCGGACGTTTCAGGAGTTCGGCAAGATGTTCAGCGACGGGACGAAGACTGTATTTGTCGACACGCTGGCCTTTGGGCCGGCCGAGGTGTGAAGCAAGGATCACGCGCGCGTGCTGATCGATCGCGTATTGAATCGTCGGCAACGAGGCTGTTATGCGCGAGTCGTCGTCGACTTTGCCGTCTTTGACGGGGACGTTGAAGTCGACGCGGATGAAGACGCGTTTGCCATGAAGATCGAGATCTTTGATAGAAAGTTTAGCCACAAAAAGGCGCCAAAAAGCACAAAAAGATTAGAGACCTTTGCCGGCGATGTACTTGATGAGATCACGCACGCGACACGAATAACCCCACTCGTTGTCATACCACGAAAGCACCTTCAACATGTTTCCGCCAATCACTTTCGTGTACTCAGCATCGACGATCGAAGAATTCGAATTGCGTTTGAAATCAATCGACACGAGCGGCTCCTCGCAGAAGTCAAGAATGCCACGCAGTTCTTCATTCGCGGCATCCTTAAATGCGCGATTCACTTCTTCCGCGGTGGTCTCTTTCTCGAGATCCATCACCACGTCAACCAGCGACACATTCGGCGTCGGCACACGCACCGAAATGCCGTCAAACTTTCCTTTCAACTCCGGCAACACGAGGGCAACCGCTTTCGCTGCGCCCGTCGAAGTCGGAATCATCGACAACGCCGCGGCACGCGCGCGTCGCAAATCCTTGTGCGGCAGATCGAGAAGCTGCTGGTCGTTTGTGTACGAGTGGATCGTCGTCATCTGCGCGGAGCGAATGCCAAACTTCTCATGGACCACTTTCGCCACGGGGGCGAGACAGTTAGTCGTACACGATGCGTTTGAAATGATGTGATGCGCGGCCGGATCGTAATTCTCTTCGTTAACACCCAACACGATCGTGATGTCTTCATTCTTGGCCGGCGCCGAGATGATCACTTTCTTCACACTGCCGTGCAGGTGCTTCTTCGCGTCTTCGGCCTTGGTAAATATTCCGGTCGATTCAATGACGATCTCCGCGCCCACCGACTCCCAATCAATCGCCGCCGGATCGCGTTGCGAGAACACGCGAAACTCCTCGCCTTCAACACTGATCCCGTTTTCTGTCGAGGTGATCTCATGATCCAAATTTCCCAGCACCGAATCGTACTTCAACAGGTGCGCAAGCGTTTTCGTGTCGGTCAGATCGTTGACGGCTACAAAGTCGATATCCGGATCACCCAGAGACGTGCGAAAAATATTACGTCCAATACGACCAAAACCATTGATGCCAACCTTCACCGCCATTGCCGGAATCCTCCAAAGTTAAATTGAATTTGTCTCGATTGTGGGACAATGCCGGTTGCAAATTTGGGACAGAATTCTGCCTGGCGATCGCCGCCTTTGTAACCTGGAGTAGCCCCGCAGTGTCTCTACAAAGAGAAACGCAAGATTATTCGGCGCGTTTCGGCCTGTCAAGCAGGGGTTTTAGGCGAACTTTTTGAAACTGCATTTCTAAACACAACGTAGTACAGGCTTGATGCGGCGGACCTTCGTTTGCCAGAATGTCCACGACTCTTCCTTGTCAACGCAATCCGAACTGGAAGAAACACGTTTAAGGAGCTCTTCGACTGATGTTTAATTCGATATCTCGTACTTTAGTTAGGCCGGCCGTTCTCGCGTGCATTTTAGTTAGTGGAACGAGCGCGGCGCTGGCACAAGTTCCGACGCAAACGCCGCGACCAACGCCCGTGCCCAACGATCCGACCCGTCCGCCCGGACAGCCTGAGATTCCCGGCACAACGACGCCGGCGCAAAATCCAACGGCGCCTCCAGGAACGCAGCAAACGAATCCGACCACAGCGCCGGGAAGTGTCGTGACACCGCAAGCAACGCCGCTGCCAACACCGCCCGCCGGCAACGTGCCCGGTGGATCCGATGCGCCATTGCGCGAGCCGGTGATTCCGGCGTTTCAAGCTAAGCCATTGCCGCCGGTGCCGAGTCTTCAGCGTTTAGGCGTAGGCAGTGATTCAATCTCGCTGTCACTGAACGATGCGATCAAACGTGCGCTTGAAAACAACAACGACATCGAAGTCGCGCGTGATGACGTTCGCTTTGCGGAAACTCAGTTGCGTTCCCTTGAGGGCATCTTCGATCCGATCATTGCCCTCACACCGCAATACGACAAGCGCATCTCGCCGCAGCAGAGCCAGTTGGGCGGTGGCTCCGGTTCATCCGGTACCGTCAGCACGACGACGTGGTCGCTCATTCCTTCCGTGCAGAAACAATTTGGCAGGGGCGGCGGAAGTTATTTTCTCCAGTTTCAAAACTCGCATACAAACACGAGCAACAGTTTCAGCTTGCTGAATCCGTTTTACTCGTCAAACCTGTCGTTGCAGTTCAACCAGCCGCTACTGCGCAATCGTTCGATCGATAACAATCGCCGGCAGATTCGTATTCAACGAAAGCGCCTCGACCAGTCAGACGCTGACTTTCGCCAGCGTACGATCGACGTGATCAATCGTGTGCAGCAGGCTTACTGGGAACTCGTGTTCTCTCTGCGCGACCAGCAGAACCAACTCTCGAACTTAAACTTATCGCGTGAGAGTCTTCGCAACATCGAGGCGCAGATTGCGGCAGGCGCAAGAGCTCCGCTGGAAAGAGCTGAGGTTCTAACGGAAGTTGCTAATCGCGAGACGGCGTTGCTGAGCGCGATCCAGTCAGTCGCGATTGCTGAAAACAATTTGAAGATCCTGATCTTCAAGGAGCCGACTAGTCCTGATTGGTCGGCACAGATTACTCCGACTGAGACACCGAAGTTTGACACCAATCCGGTGAATCTCGATGAGGCATTGAAAGCCGCGCGCGACAACCGTCCTGAACTGCGGCGTCTGCGATTGCAAGGTGATATCAACGATATCGACATCACCTATTTCAGAAACCAGACCAAACCTCAAATCGATTTGGTAGGTACTATTGCGCTCACCGGTCTTGCTGGAAATAGCCTCGCAACCGTCGTCGTTCCGGGCACTACGCAACCTCTTATCGTCGGCGATCCGTTGACGAATCCATCGGCGTTCCTACTCTCTGAGATTCAAGCTATTCAGAGGGCTCAGGGCCTCCCGGTGGCTGTGCCACCGCAGGCCGTCGTGGAATCAAATATAGTAAACCCGAGCCTGATTGGTGGTTATGGACAGACTCTTCAGAATCTGTTTGGCGGTAAAACACGCAACGTCACGGTGGGAGTCGCGATCTCGTTCCCGTGGAAGAACAAGACTGCGAAAGCAAATCTCGCCGGCGCGAGAATTCAGAAAGAGCAGTTGCAGGCATCGATGAGATCGCAGGAGCAGGTTATCGAAGTCGATGTTCGCAATTCTGCCCAGGCGGTTGAATCGGCGCGACAGCGAGTGCTTTCGGCACGCGAGGCGCGAATCAATGCGGAAGCGCAACTCGAAGGCGAGCAGCGACTGTACCAGGTGGGACGTTCGACGACGTTCTTGCTGTTCCAACGTGAGAACGCGCTCGCAAACGCGCGGGCTTCGGAGTTGAGATCGGAAACGGACTACAACAAGGCGCTGGCGGATCTGCAACGTGCGACTTCGACAACGTTGCGGGCCAACAACGTAACCGTAGAGACACCCCTCCAGCCGTAAGCGCCCGGTTAACCCTGAAAAGGGCCGCAGATTTCCGCGGATAAACGCAGATCAGCGTTCTTCCGCGAAAATCTGCGGCCTTTTAATTTGGGCTTTGATAAGCTTGCCCTGGATGAAGATTAGCGCCACCATCATCACATTCAACGAAGAATCGAATATCAAGGCCGCATGCGAGTCAGTCGCATGGGCCGACGAGATTGTGGTGGTAGACTCAAACTCGACTGACGCGACGCGCGAGCTTGCCGAAGCCGCGGGCGCCCGCGTTATAACCAATGCCTGGCCCGGGTTTGGCGCGCAAAAGCAGTTTGCGGTGGACCAGGCCCGGAACGAGTGGATCTTCAGTCTCGATGCGGATGAGCGCGTCTCTGACGAACTAAAGCAGTCGATCGAGAGTTTAGCGAAGAAGCCCGAAGCCGAGCTTGCGGATGGTTACCAGATCGCGCGACGCACTTTTTATCAGCAGCGCTGGATTCGAGGCGGAGGCTGGTATCCTGATCGACAGTTACGACTCTTCAAAAAGAGTCAGGGCCATTGGAAGCAACGTCACATTCACGAATCAGTGACGATGAACCCGGGAGCGCGTGTTGAACGACTCAGTGGCGATCTCCTGCACTATACTCTACAAAATGCGGCCCACCATCACCGCATGATTGGTGAGCGCTATGCTCCACTGGCAGCGCGGCAAATGTTTGAAGAAGGCCGGCGCACTTCGGTGCTGGGAGTTGCTTCAGCGGGGCCGGCGGCGTTTTTTCGCAGTCTGATCTTGAAAGGCGGGTTACGCGACGGCTTCGCGGGCTTTACCATCGCGAGCTTCGCCGCGCATCATGCGTTTTTGAAGCACCTGATGCTTTGGGAGAAACAACAGAAATAAGCCACAGATTACACGGATTTACACTGATTGGCTTTATCTGTGCAATCCGTGTAAATCCGTGGCAAATAAACCTGAATGTCTAACTTCAACCTAGTTCCTCCTCTCTTTGGATATATCGTTGCCGGAGTGTTTGGCGCGATTATTGGCAGTTTCCTCAACGTTGTAATTCATCGGGTTCCGCTCGAACAGTCGATCGTGTTTCCGAATTCGCGCTGTCCTTCGTGTGGCGGGGTGATCGCTTTTTACGACAACATTCCGGTCCTTAGTTACCTGGCGCTGCGCGCGAAGTGCCGGCATTGCAAAGAGCACATCTCGTTTCGGTATCCGGCGGTTGAGCTGCTTACGGCGGCGCTGTTTATCGGTGTCGCGTGGCACGACGGACTGAGCGCTGCCCTGCCCTTCGATCTTGTTTTTGCTTCTGCGTTACTGGCGCTGGTCTTTATCGACGCCGAACACATGATTCTTCCGAACGCCATCACTTATCCCGGGATTATCTTTGCGGTCGTCGCTCGCGTCGCTATTCCTTTTTTAACCGGCACGCCGCATTTCGACGATGTCCCATCGCTCGCTCAAGGCGCGCTTGCCAATATGCCGCTCCCCGTGACGTCACTGGCGGGAGCGTTGATCGGCGCGCTGCTCGGCGGCGGCTCGCTCTGGCTCATGGGTTGGACCTGGGAAAAACTTCGCGGCATCGAGGCAATGGGTCTCGGCGACGTCAAGATGATGTTCATGGTCGGCGCTTATCTCGGTTGGCGACTCACGATCCTGACGATCTTCATTGGTGTTTTGGGCGGCTCAGTGATCGGGATTCTCCTGATGGCGCGACAGGGCCAGCGAAACATGCAGATGCTGCTGCCCTTTGGGGTCTTTCTCGGGCTCGGCGCCATTGCCGCACTGCTCTTCGGAGCGCCAATAGTTGAATGGTACGCAGGCCAATTCAGGTGACATACCGCAATCGCTATCAAACCGGACTCACGATGCTGACAGGACTCTTTCTGTTGGCGGTCCTGTTTGCCGTCCTGCTGTACGCTGTCACTCCGGACACTACGGCTGCCCATGGTCCAATCCTGTTCGCTTCGTTCATCGCGATCCTGATCGGCAGCATGCTCGGCATTCTGTTTCTGCTGCGCTGGCTGCTGCGCCCGTATCAACAGCTCGTCGGCGAGGCACAGCGCGCTACCGTAAGCAAACAGGTGCACACGTCGCAGGACGAAGCGGAGTTTGTGCTGGAAACTTTTCAGTCGGTGGTGGCGCAGTTGCAGGAGCAGCGCAACTCCGCGGAGAAGTTCAGTGCGCACATCGTTGCCAGTCTTCCGTCAGGCTTGATTGCGTTCGATGCTGCGGGCCATTCGATTGCCATCAACACACCCGGACGCACGTTGCTGCAAGTCGATGGACAGGCGTTGGGTGAACCCTACCAGCAACTCTTCGGCAATCACGAAGAGCTGGCCCAGATGGTTGGCGATTGTTTACAGCAAGGCACGCTGTATCGTCGTACCGAGATTCAAACGATGAGTGCAGATGGGCGACTTCGTCGGTTCGGCGCGACCATCGCGCCGATTGAATTGCCTCCCGAGCGTGGTCCAAGAGGCGCCTTGTGTCTTTTGACTGACATTACCGAGGTCACGGAACTGCGCGAGCAAGTGGCGCTCAAGAACAACCTCGAGAGTTTGGGTGAGATGTCGGCGGGGCTGGCGCATGAGTTCAAGAACGCGATTGCGACGCTGCAGGGATACGCGCAGCTTTTGGGGAATACGGAGTTGCTGAATGAGGTGCGCAACCTTTCGAGCATGGTTACTGCGTTTCTGAATTTCGCGCGCCCGCAGCCATTGCAATTGGAAGAGGTATCACTTTCAGAGCTGGTGGAAGAATGCGCGACTGAGCTTGAGCCGCTGTTTCAGGAATTGCGCGTGGAGTTGGTTATCGACGCAAAGGAGGCGGCGACGGTTCGCGCCGACGAACGAATGCTGCGGCTCGCATTACTCAATCTCATGCGCAATGCCGCCGAAGCAATACCGGAAGAGAAAACCGAGCGGCGTGTCTACGTGCGTATCAAAGGAACTGTAATTGAAGTACAGGACACCGGCTCGGGAATCCCGTTAACTGACTTGCAGAAGATCTTTATCCCGTTCTTTACGACGAAAGCGAAAGGTCACGGTGTCGGCCTGGCGTTAACTCACCGGATCATCACCCAACACGGCGGAACTCTCACGGCCGCTAACTCACCCAAAGGCGGCGCAATTTTCACGATAAATTTGCCGCAGACGAACGCGGGTTAACGCAGATCCGCGTTCATCTGCGTTCATCTGTGGCTAAAATATTCTTTCCATCTTCGATCCACTAATGCAGCGATGTCGTCACGCACTATGAGCTCATCGGGAAAACCGGGTTTTGTGCGCGCGTCGATGACGATCGGCGCCTTGTAGACAAGATGATGTCGTTGCACTGTTGTTTGTGCGGCGTAAATATCCGAGGCGGGTTCGAAACGCGTCCAGGTGGCCCACAGGAAATCCGGCGATGATCGGGCCACGCGCGCATCGTCGTGCAAGATGATTAACGGCCACTCCGCAAACGCCGGATCGTTTGCGACTTGTGAAGGCAGCGCTTCGTTCCCCTGCAACACCAGACAGCCGCCGCAGAAAGTCTCAGCGTGTGAGATGTAATTCGGCAACTGTCCCTGAAACCGCCGCGGCAAAGTGCGAACCGGATCGCCCAAACCGAGCATGATTGCCTTGCTGCCTTCATTTACTTTGCCACTCGTGTAGTCGAGCGTGTCCATCGACACATTTGAAAACACGAAGAGATCCGTCTCCGGCCGGAAACGTTCAAGCACGTGTTCGAGCAAGCGAGGAAAGTCTCTCAAGTCCCGCGGCGTGTCTGTAAGTATCAGAAACTTAGTCAACGACAACTGGCCTTCACCGAGAATGCGGAATCCCGACACGAGGGCCTCGCGACCGTAGCGCTCGCGCACCACGGCCGCGCACAGCGAGTGAAATCCCGTCTCGCCATACGTCCACAGATCGCGCACTGAAGGCATCACGGTGGGAAACACCGGCGAAAGCAGCTTCTGTAAATAGTCGCCGATGAAGAAGTCTTCCTGCCGCGGCTTGCCGACTACAGTCGCCGGATAGATCGCGTCGCGCCGGTGAAAGACCGCTTCCACTTTAAAGACCGGATAATCGTGACGCAGCGAGTAATAACCGTAATGATCGCCAAACGGTCCTTCCGGTCTTCTTTGATGTGGCGGCGCGTGTCCGACGAGCGCGAATTCCGCTTCCGCGACCAGCCTGTGTTTTCCCGCGCCTAACGGATTGCGAGTCATTTTCAGTTTTTGTCCGGCGAGCAGAGACGCCAGCACCAGCTCAGGCACATCTTCAGGCAACGGCGCAATCGCAGCGAGAATGAGCGCCGGTGGTCCACCGAGAAAAATCGTCACGGGCAGTGGCTGATCGAGACGCTCTGCTTCGTGATAGTGAAACCCGCCGCCCTTTTGAATCTGCCAGTGCAGTCCGGTTGAGTGAGCGTCATGGATCTGGATCCGGTAGACACCAAGGTTGTGCTTTTTGGTGATGGGGTTCTCGGTGTAGACCAGCGGGAGGGTGATGAATGGTCCCCCATCTTCCTGCCACGTAGTCAACACCGGTAATTGATCAAGGCGTACAGGACGATCGACCACTTGTGTGACCGGCGACCGCGACGTGTTTGTCGTTCCGAGTTTCAGCAGGTCGAGACCAACAGCTCGCTGCTTCCAGATCTCACCAACGTTCGGCGGCAGGATCGACTCCAGAATATGAACCATATCGCGCACGAACTGTTCGGGCTTTGGACCAAAAGCGAGATCGATGCGCCGCTCCGTGCCGAACAGGTTCGTCACGACGGGATAACGGCTGCCCTTCACACGTTCGAACATCAACGCCGGCCCACCTTCGGCAATCACGCGTCGATGGATCTCCGCTAGCTCGAGGTATGGATCAACCTCGGCTTTAATGGTGATGATTTCGTTTTCTCTGTGAAGTAGATCGAGAAATGTGCGCAGGCTGGGATGCATTCTGAGCTATGGCTTGTCTGGAGCCTTCTCGACAGTTCGCGGGCGCGCGCGCGTCGCAGCAGGCGCGGGTTCGCCGAGGCGTTTTTCGATCTCGTCGTGCGCGATCTCGGCGGCTTCAGCGACGTACTGTTGATGTGATTCGCGGAACGGTGTGATTAGCTCGAGAGTCTGCGCGTCGCCGATTCGCGCGAGCGCTTTCAGTATTCCGGCATTGATTCGCGGTGCATTGTTGGCTCGTTTGAGAAATGGATAAAGCACATCCGGACTTTCGAGTTCCGACAAATAACCGATGGCCTGCTCCTGGCGCCCGGAATCGAGCTCATCGACGATGTGATACAACATCTCCGATCGGCCCATGCGATACAGCGCCCAGTCAAGCGCCAAACGCACTTCCTTATTCTTCTCCTGAAGCTGATAACCTTCGACGAGCTTGCGCTGATCGGTAGCCGCGAGTCGCGCGAGGGCTTCCGCACTGTGCTGCCTCACCAGCGGATCACTGCTACCCAGTTGGTTTGCAAAATCCTTCGGGTTCGAACGCGCATCAACACCATCGACTGCCGACTGCTGCGCCTTCACCGAGCCCGCAACAACAAACAACACCAATAAAAAAGTAAGTCTTTTCATATCCGTGTTAATCCGTGTCTGCCAATCGGCCTTAATCTGCGGCTTCTTTTTTCTTCCGTAACAAGGCCGTATTCAGATCCAGCTCCGACACCGGAATCACTTCCACGTTAGGATACTTCTTCTGCAGCTCAGGCAAAAACGCCTTCGCATTCCCGACAATGATAATGTTCGCCGTCTTCGCATCCAACCTCGTGCCCGCAAACTTCTGAATATCCTCCGTGTTGATTGCCTGCACGTTGTTTATGAAACGATTGATCTCGTCAAGCCCCATGCCGTAAATCGCCAATGAACCAACCTGGCCCACCAGACCACCCGCAGTTTCAAGGTTGCGCGAGAAGTTTCCAATCAACACTGCTTTGCGTGGCGTCAACTCCACATCTGCCGGCGGCGCCGAAGACAAACGACCAATCTCGCCTAACAACAGATCCGCCACGATCGCGCCCGACTCATTCTTCGTCTGCGCCGACGCTATGAACGGCCCCACATCTCGACGCGTCTCGAGCGCACTGCCCGCG
>DATENQ010000579.1:0-16736 GCA_035275005.1 Pyrinomonadaceae bacterium
TACCTCACGTTCGGCGGCTATAAAAATAAAAAAATCAAATAAGGATCGTGAAGCTACACGGGACAAGCCCGTGGCTCTCTTCGGTGTTGTCATTATTGTTGGTATTCTGTGACTCCAATCTCAAAGACGTGGAATCACAGAATGACGACCGAAATCAGTATCGCAGCAGCTTCGGACTTGATACGCCGGAAAGAGATCTCGCCGGTGGAGCTCACAACGTCGTGTCTCGCCCGCATCGAGCAACTCAATCCAACGCTCAACGCCTTCATCACCGTCATGCACGATAGCGCCTTGGCGCAGGCGCGCGAAGCGGAAGAAGAAATTCACGCCGGCAAATGGCGTGGTCCGCTGCACGGTATTCCGATTGGCCTAAAAGATCTGATCGACACGGCCGGCGTGAAGACGACGTGCGGCAGCGCTCTGTTCAAAGATCGCGTTCCCACTGAAGATGCGGACATCGTACGACGACTGAAGCACGCCGGCGCCGTGCTGATCGGCAAACAAAACATGCAGGAGTTTGCTTACGGCGGCACTTCCACATCCTCACACTTCGGCCCCGTTCATAACCCGTGGGACGTCGATCGAGTAGCCGGAGGTTCTTCGGGCGGCTCGGCTGCTGCTGTCGCCACGGGCATGTGCTTTGGTGCAATCGGAACAGATACGGGCGGCTCCATCCGCGAGCCCGCAGCATTCTGCGGTATCGTCGGTCTAAAGCCGACGTATGGCCGCGTGAGCGCGCGCGGCGTGTTTCCACTCTCACCGTCGTTGGACCACGTCGGACCACTCTGCCGCAACGTCATCGACACTGCGCTGTTGCTTCAAGCTATCGCTGGTTACGACAAGTTGGACATAACGAGCATCGATTGGCCGGTTGACTCTTACGCGGAATCGTTCATCACGAAAACAAAGCCACGGCTCGGCATCGTGCGACGACCGTACTTCGACAGTCTCGATCCCGAGATCGAGCACGCTACCAATGAAGCATTGAAACAACTCAGCCAATTGTCGGCGGATGTGCTCGAGATCGAACTCCCGCCCACGCCAGCTGCAGTGCTGGGACCGGAAGTCTACGCCATACACGCGAAATACATCACCACAACACCAGAGCTATATGGACGCTGGATCCAGGAGCGATTCAAACAGTCAGCGGCAGTGGGCACAGTTGCTTACGTCGAAGCTCGTCAGGAACTCGATCGCCTCCGACGCAGCGTGGGAGATGTCTTCGACAAAGTCGATTTGCTGGTTACACCAACGGTTTCCGTACCACCGATTACAATTACGGAAGCGCTAAACATGTTGCCTGAACCAGCAGGTGAGCTCTGGCTGAGGAATACCCGTCCGTTCAATGCGTATGGCCTGCCGACGATCTCGATTCCCTGCGGTTTCACTCGCGCCGGTCTGCCCATCGGTTTGCAGCTCGCCGGCCCAAACTTCAGCGAAGCAAGCTTACTGTCGTCTGCTCATGCTTTTGAACAAGTCCTGGAGCCCGCGAATCGGGCGAACACATAGCACCTAATCATTGACATCAACTTTTCGCGCGACTAATCTACCGCTGCTTCAGAAGTGCACACAGCAGCCCGGTCTCGATAGCTTACAAATCTTCTCTCAGACCTAATGTAAGAGAACTCAGGGCCCTTAAGGAGAAATTGCCGTGTCCCCCCACTACAAGCGATTCATATTGCTCGTCTTCACAGTTATGTTGGCTGCCGCCAGGCCGCATCAGATCGCCAGCGCCGCTCCTTCATTAAAGACTGAAGACGAACTCAAGTTTACTTTTCCGCTGCCCGATACCTCCCACAACACCTTCTCTTTTCTTTTATTCAGCACAGAGGGCGATGTAGCGAGGGTGTCGCCACAAGTAAGGCAAATCAAAACGCCGGACGGCATCCCGCTACCACTGGAGGCGGTCCGGGCGGAGATGGAAACAACCACGGTCAGTCCGAAAGGTGTCAAGGTCTCAATTACGCTCGAGCCAAAGTTCTTTGTCGCTCCTGGCGATTATCGAGTCATCCTGTTTTTTCAGAGCGAGACTGGAAGTCCAAATCTTTCCAGCACGATCCTGATAAATCGACCGGCTGCCGACATTAATATAGACGAACTGAAAGACCAGACTGTGGCGTTAACCCGTCTGCTTCCCTTTTTGCCTACGGGCAGCGATTTTCTGCTTCACATCCGAGAAAACACAGGGAAGGTGCAACTCAACGATTTGAAGGTGGAAGGTCAGAGTATTTACGTCAAAGACACGAAGGAACTGGTCCCGGGTAACGTGGCCCCGGAAAATCAACAGGCGATCAACCTCGGTCCCGGCGCAGTGAAAACATTGAAGGTAACACTTTCCAATCTGCAATACGCGGGTACATTCGACACGCGCCTGCTGGTTACCTCTCCGAGCTTCAGCGGCGGAAAGGTGATTCCGCTCAAAATCACGGTGCAGGATTTTGTTCTCTTCCCTTTGCTCGCGATCGCGCTGGGGGTTTATGGCGGGTATAAGACGCGACGTCTCGTGGCCGTCGAGAAACCACGAAATCTGAACAGCCTGGAACTTCTTCGCATTCAAAACGAGGTGGAACGCTTTCGAGAGACAGTGAGGAAACCTGCTTCTATCGACACTATCGAGAGTCTGTTCGCTCAACTCATAAAAGCGCAGGAGAGTAACGACACGGGCGATTTTGCTGCCGTGCGCGAGGAGTTGCCCAAGTTGCGTGACAAACTGGCTGAGTTTCGCAAAGCACAAGTCCAGGCGGAGGGTGAAGCTCAAACTGCGTTCAGTAGTTTGCTGAACCAGGTTGACGTGCTCGAACAAAGCAGCACATTAACCACGGACGAAAGCCGCGACTTACATTCTATTAAAGACAAGCTCGACGACATTGACAGGTTGTTGCGTCTAGGCATGGTCGAGGACGCTCAGATGAAGATCGAGAACGTCAAGCAACTCCTCGGCGATCTCCGGGCCCGGAAGTTCGCGAATTACTTCACTGAGCTGAAACTTGAATTGTCGAAGTTAACGCTTTCTGCCACCGACCAGACAACAAGCGAAACTCTGAAAGCGGAAATCCAAACACTCCTCAACAGCAGTCAACTCGACAAGGTGCGCTTGAAGCTGGAAGAGCTCAAAAGCTTCATCGAAGAACAGAAGCAACGCACTGCTGGACGCGGTGCACGTGCCAACGAGGCTGATTTTGCGGAACTGCCCGAAGTTCCGGCTGCACTCCCCGCCGCAGCGCTATTCACACGCATCAGCATCGCCACAGCGCCGGCGGATAGAATCGCCGGCGAAACTATCGACTTCAACCTCATAGACGATGAAAAAATCGTTCAGGACGGCGACGAGTTGCGATGGTTTTTCGGTGACGTGGGTTCTTTTGAAATTCGGGACCGAAATGCGTTGCATCGTTATGAGCGGTCAGGACGTTATCCAGTGCGTGTGGAAGTCGTCCGGGATAAAAAGATCGTGAAGACTGTGCGCGAGAAGCTCACCATCGCGCCGGGAGAGATAGAAGAGGCTCGCGCCGGCATTATTCAGGACATTATCAGGAATGAAAAAATACTCTCCCTGATCGCTCTGCTGCTGGCCATCATCGGCGGAGTGCTATTTCTCTACAGCGGCAAGCTCTTCGGAACGCTGGTCGATTATCTGATGGCAATTCTTTGGGGATTTGGGCTGGACAACAGTATCAAGGGATTTGCCGCGGTGCTCGGCAAGATCAGTTCGACCTGAGGCGGAAAGATGAAGACACTGGTAATCAAGATGAATGATCTCGCGGTGGGTGCGAACGTGTATCCGGTACAACTGTTCTTCGACGATGGGAAGCCCGGTTGGCTGACACGACCTTTAGCTGCCATAGACATCCCGGGAGATCTATCGCTCCTCAATCCGATGCTCGATCCGACAAACACTCCTCTCAACGCCCTGAAAATCCGTGAAGATTTTGTGCAGCAGCCTCAAATCTTTGTTGAATGGGGACGTTATCTTCACCAACTCCTCTTCCAGGGGGCATTGGCGCAGGAGTGGAACCGACTCCACCAAATCTATCCCAGAGAAGTAGCAGGAAAATCAGAAGGACTGCGCACAATCCTGGATATCAAACCTGACACTCTGCGCTGGCTGCCGTGGGAATTAATCTTCCAGGGCAACATAACGTGGTTCTTCGACACGGGAAATCCATTCTCTCGCGGCAGTCTTGAATATCCCGTGCTAACTAATTCCTTTACCTGGCCCATCCGCGCTCTGATCGTAGTGGGCAGCAAAGAGGACGATAAGAAGGTAAATGCAGCGGAAGAAATCGATCATATTCAGGAAGCATTCATCAAGTCTCCCGTACCGATAGATTGGTATGTGTGCTACGGGCCCAATAAAACTGAGTTAACTGATCACATTAAGACCTGTAAGCCACAGATTTTTCATTTTATTGGTCATGGGAGAGACATCAATAACGTTGCGCAGTTGGAACTAAATGTTATTCAGAAACCCAACAAGCCTCCACAGCCATCTCCACAGTTTTGGACAGTCGGAGACGTTCCGATAGATCTCCAGGAGTGGCAACCATGTCTTGCTTTTATTAACGCTTGTCGCAGCAGTTCGGCGGCGGGACAGAAAAACTCATGGGACATCGCGCGCGCCTTCTCGGACGCCGGCGTGCCTGCGGTAGTCGGAATGCAGGCGGACATTCGCGGCGACGCCGCCGCGGAGTTCGCAAAAAAATTCTACGAATCGCTGCTCGGTGGGATGGCGATAGATCGTTCGCTCGCCGAGGCGCGCGCTGCGGTAAAGAATCGTCTCTCTCTGGCAGATCGCGATTGGGCCCTGGCAACGCTTTATCTCCGCCAGGTGCCCGAACAGATCATGAACATGAAGCCGGTAATCGAAAAGAGAACCATTGAAAGGTACAAATCAGACAGCATACTGAAGGAGATACATGATTTCGTTGGTCGCCGGATACAACGACGGGAGTTATGGCATGGAGTGGACCAGATTGAGGATTATAAGGATAAGTTCAGCAACGCCTGCATTGTCGTTGGACCTGAGCAAATAGGCAAATCAGCCCTGGTCCAGGCGAGTATGAAAGTCTGCGCTCTGCGCAATCGCAGGATCTGTTATGTAGACATAGACGTCAGTTATCAAAACACCAGAAACTTTGTGGAAATCCTGAAGCTGATGCGCGAAGGTGATGCGAGGTCGAGCAACATCTGCGCGCCACTACCAACCGAGCCTTTCGCAGACTTTGATATCGAGTACGGCCCGATCCTCGCGAAGCCTAAAGCTGACAAGATCCTCGCCGCCGACAAGAACCTTTGCTTACAGTTTTTCCAGGCCTACAAAGCTGCGCTGGTCGCAATTGCCGCCAAAGAACCTCTCATCATCGTGCTCGATCACCTGAGCGTTGAATGGGAGCAGTTCAAAGCCTTTTTGGTGCCGGAACTGCTGGTCCCCATAGCACAGGATCCAAGCCTTAATTGTCGTCTCGTATTAGTCTGCACCACCACAGAGTTTGACAAACTCATGACGACAGACTTGAAAAATGTGTCTTCCATTATCAACGTGGGAGCGTGGGATCCCGAAAAGTTTGTGCCATTGGCCCGCCAGATCTGCCTTTACAACGACATCGAGATAAATGCAGACGTGAAGGCGATTATTGAGGGAAAGCAGAACCAGCTGAAAGCGCAACAAAAGGTTTTTGGACCAGATAAATTGCGCCTTATGGTCAAGATGCTTCAGTAAGTTTCAGTTGAGCGTTTACGTATGAAAATCTCTGCTGCCGAGCTGCGAAAAAGGATCGAACAGGGTGAAGACCTGGAAACGATCAGCCTGTCTCTGATATCACCGGCGGAGCGGGAATTATTACGGCGCTGTGCCGTCGTCAGAACATTTGATGAAGAACTCGTTGATACCTACTTCAGACCACAAGTTCCCGGCGCAGATGAACAAACCATCCCGTTCAGTGCCTTAACACGCCATGAATTTGTTCAGCGTGTTCCCCGCACGGAGGATGTGTATGTCCTGCTATCCGCCACTCGAAAACAGTATTACGACTCCTGGTGGGAGTCGCCGGATCATCCGCAGATTTCCCGGTCTGAAGTCCCGGAGTCACTTCGTAAACTGAGCGAGAGTTTGATTAAGCACTACGCGAAGCTCGGCAATGCCGGAAAATTGGATTTACTTGCTCAGCAGGCATTCGGAGATAAAGCAAAGACGTTCGACTTATTTGACGAATTATATAAAAAGGCTGACAGTGCTTTCGATCTCGCGCGCTGTCGCGACATTATCAATGTGCTGACCGGCCGTGAGAATGTCCTTGGGCCAAAGCTTGCCCAGTACCTTAACGACACCGACCATTACCTGCAGGCAAGAAGCCGGTGGGCCACCGAATACTATCAGACAGTAAACTACTACAATCGCAAAGAATTATGTGACGAGTTGCAGTCGTTCCTTCGCGCTAACGCCAAGCCTGAGCCGGGCAATAAATGGATCCTGCACTTGCACGCGCCGGGTGGCATGGGAAAAACGATGTTCGTGCGCTGGCTTATCTCGCGGCGTTGCGTGCCCAGGCCATATACGATCCCGTGCGGGCGAATTGATTTTGATTTCATCGACCGAATTACGGTGAGCCAGCATCGCTGGCGACTGTTTCTCAATATCGCGCGAGATCTGGAAGAACAGATACCCGGTAACTACTTCCATTCCTTAATCACCAGGTTTTCAGAGTACGAACGTATTCTCAATCATCAGGAAACGCAGCAGGAAACTCCGACCCATCTTCCGCCCCGAGACGAGTTGGAAGACGTGATGTTATTTCTGTTTGGCAACGCGCTCCGAGACGCCAAGCTCGACAAGCCGGTCATACTTATCTTCGATACGTTGGAGGAGGTGATTCTCTATCATCCCGAAGACCTTTTGGAGATCGTGCGGCAGGTAAGCAAGCTCCGTCACGCAAATGTCCTTGTGATCCTTTCCGGACGCTACGATCTCACGGCGAAGGAGCCCGGTGACCCACAGAGACTGCCGCAGTTCAACAACGAGTTCGGCACTGTCACGCGAACGATTCGAGTCAAGCCGTTCGAGGAAAAAGAGGCGCTCAAATTTTTGCAACGGCGGGGATTGACCAAAGATCGGCCGCTCAAGATAGTAGTCGAAAGAGCTGAAGGCAATCCTTTCAAACTCGCACTCTTCGCCGACCTCCTGCTCGACGACCCGGAGATCACGGCTGACACGATTCGCAGTTATCCCAGTACCGATCTCCTTTACCTAATCGAACGAGTGCTCGCGCGCATTCCCAATAAGACGTTGCACTGGTTGTTGCGTTATGGGGTCGTGCCGCGCAAGTTAACGCTCTCATTCGTCAAAGAAGTGATTAAACCGCACCTCGCACGCGCGATCTCCGGAGATCCTTCGCAAGACGATCCGTCGCGTTACCAGTCACTGACTGCAAAGGCCCTGGCGACTGTGCAGGAGAAAAAGATCTTTGTCGATTCGCATGAGCAGGATTTAGACGACGAGCAGTTGGATAAGTTGTGGACTGAGTTGCAAAACTACGCCAGCACTTTCGCGTGGGTCACGATGGAACGAGGAGATTCCTACACTGCGTCCTTTCATGGCGACGTGGTGAATCCAATGCGACGTTGGCTCGAAGAAAATCCTGTTTACAAACTGCTGCACCAGGACGCTGTCGAGTATTTCGAGAAGAAAGCTCAAACCGATCCTGACGACTGGGCCAAGTGGATGAGCAATGCGGTCTATCACAAGTTCCAATTGGAAGGAGAGAAAGCAGCCAAATACTGGCGTTATTTAATAACCCACGAAGACGATCCTTCGCGCCGGCGCGAGCTGGCCGGTGAAATCATCGGATCGGAGTACGTGGATGAGAACTTCCAACCGCGCTTGCTTCTTAACGGGAAAAAGATAATCAGCCTTGCTACGTTGGCTGAAGCTTACTACGAGCTCGCGCGCGCCTGCGTGGGAATGGCGCGTGCTCAAAATGTTCCGGCGAGTGACCAGCTCTGGTTAGACGCTGATTACGATCTCGCGAAGTGTGAAGAACTTCTTGGCAAACTGTCGGTGCCAGTCGTTTCGCGCACCAAGTTAGTCTCAGTCCGCGCTGCGATCCTGATTAGTCAAAATCGTAGTGACGAGGCGATCTCGGTCCTCCAGGACGCACTCAAGCAAACTCTCAAGGAGAGTGATCTAGTGCGCCTGGAAACTGAGCTTGCCAATGCTTACTCCGCGCAAAAGGATCATGAGAAAGCTATCTTTTACTGGGAAAGTGCCCTGCGACGGGCTGAGCACAGCGGTCGCAGTCCGAGGTTTATCGTTGAAACAAGACGACGGCTCGCACGTCTGCACCGGGATGCGCATGATCTGAACAGCAGTGCTCTCGACCTGAAAAAGGCATTGGAGTTTTTGCCTCCCGAGGACGCGACAACGAGGGGCGAGCTGTTGAGAGTGCTCGGCGATCTTTATTTCGAAATGGGTGATTTCGCTCGCGCCCGAGAGCTTGCCGATGATCACGGTCTGGCTCCGTCTCCAATCGCCAATCTTCAAACTCTGAACCAGATGACTAAGCTCTTTCTGGCGTCAAACCAGCCGGACAAGGCATTAGGACTCAGGGAGCAAACAAAATTCACCATCACAAATGTCGATCATTCCCAGATGACCGATGAGTACCTGGCTCGTTTCGCCAAGCTGGTCAGTCAGTTCGAAGAACAAAGCGGAATGTTGAAGAGCATGTTGCGGGAAGTCGAGGAAGCACGGATTGATCTCGAAACGGCACGAAGTCGCTGGCGAGAATTAGGCGATAGCAAAGCAGTCAAACGCTGCATGTTGAAAAAGGCGGACTTGTTTCTGACACAAGCCGGGAATGTGAGCCAGGCCCAGTCAACACTTGATGAGGCTTCCAGGTTAACTCTTGATTACGACGCGGAACAGTGGCTCGAAGAGATGTTGCTTCGTCTCAGGATCTGGCATCTGGTCCAGGCAGCGGATCAATGGGAGCGTGATCGACAACTCGTCGAGCAACGCGCAGCGAAGGAGAAATGGGCGCCAACACTTCGCGCCCGGCTGATCATTGCGACCAGCAGTCGAAAGCTCAGGACAGCCGTTAAGGAAGCGGTGAACCAGTTCTTTTCTGATTTGGCTGACGTGTTGAGCCAAATCCAGCCCGCCTCTGCGCGAATGATCCTGCTCGATCCTTTGAGGGTGTATCCGAGGTGCAAGGACGTCGAGTATGAAGTAGTTGAAAAGGTGCTCAGTCTGTTTCCACTACAGCGGAGTGATGACGACTTTTTCATTCATGGTCCACGGCTCGCACAGTTGATGCGGGTGCTAGGTCGCAAAGATCAGGCGGTGTCTCTACTCAAACACCTGATTGACAAAGATTTGAAAGGGAACTCATTCGCGCAAAGAGGAGCGCTCCTGACTCTCGGCAGAACTTCGCTCCGTTCGCAAAAATTATCCGACCTGTTGAGCTTCTTCGAGACGTTTACTGAGGATTACAAAGCGTTTCCAGTGCTGTGCGGTAGCACTATCGTCGAGTTTGCTGAGCTCGGGTTTATAGCGCAACGATCCATTCCTGATCGACTGCTAAGCGCGCTCGATCAAGCTGAAGAGTTACTGAAGACCGATGATCACGAATCGCAATGGATGGCTCGACTGCTCGCGTTGCGCGGCAAACTAAATATCAAAACGCGCCAAAAGGAAGCTCTTGATCAACTGCAAAACGCCATCAGCATCCATAAAACTCTGGGCAACAGTCTTGCCGCAGCAAAGCTCGAGGAATTTATTGCCGCACAGGAAATACAACCGCACGACGCGGGCGAGATCGCAGCCAAATCCGTGGTACCGAGCGTTAAATCTGAGCCTATACCGCAGGAAGGTGATGGCCGGCTGAAGTTTACGATCCTCGTCGAAGATCGTTGGACTGAGAGCATTACCGTCAGAACGACACTTCCTCTTTCGATCGCACCTATAACACGTCGTGTGCCCATTGAGCCGGGATCTCTACTCGATGATCTGTTGGCCTTTGATACTTATGAAAACTATTCGTTCAAGTTTCTAAGACGAATGGACAGCGATTGGGTCAACACTTGCCGCGGCCTGGCCGATATCTTCACTCAAGAGTTGATAGTGCTGGATCATCTGATATCGGCGGGTAAAGAAATAAATAAGACTACTCTGTGTCTTATCCTGGGTGCACTACAGATCTCTTCAGCTCCCTGGGAACTGATGGTACTGCCGTCGCACTCTGGGCCGGCCAGTGTCTCCTGGCATATGAGTCGCTTTTATCGTTCGGCGATTAGGCTTAAGGATAGCGTCGCCGAGATCGTGTGGTTGCAAACGGCCTTGTCCAGGCTTGGCCAGCTTGATTCTCAAAACCTGGCCACGGATCGCATTTCTAGCAAGCAAACGGAGGAGGCGGTTAAAAAATTTCAATACGATCAGGGCTTGTTCCCTGACGGCCGTTTAGGCGCCCAGACCAGAAGAGCGATCAAGCGTGCCCTGCACGAAAAAGAGGGGCGAGATCGACCACGCGTGCTCTTGCTCCAGCCCGGCATCGAACGTCAGCGCGCTATTTCCAGGGGCGGGGATGTGATCGGGGTTAATCTCAACGACTTATACCGCAGACGGGGATTCAAAGATCTTGTTGTTATCGAAGATCCGTACCTGGAGTTGGTGGCGCAGGCCCTCTCCGACTTTAAGCCCGACGTGGTCCACATCTGCCCGACGATGGAAGAATCCACTTCGGTAGGTATTTATCTTGATTTCGGCAGCGGCGGCACCGGCGTCATGCCACGCAGAAGCTCTGCCAAAAGCGCTGCCAGTAAAAGTTCGGTCGCATCGAGTGGGGAAGTTCAATTCCTGACGCTTACAGCAGTGGCCGAATTAATGGGGCGCCAACAAAAACAGGATCAGGCGCGTCCGCTGCTAATTCTTGACGTCCTACAACCGGCCGGCCAAACTGAGTTGTTCACACAGCTCTTCCTGCGCAATGCCTTCGCCGCGCAACTCTATCAATCAAACGCTTTTGAAAACATCATTGCCACCGGACTCACGCCGCCCGAGCTACAGGAAGAAGTGAGCCACACGCTCATCTCAGGTATTGGCAACTTCGCAACTGTCGGCGAGATAGTTGGTCACCTGAGACACCTGAGAGACGCTGGATCCTATACTCATTTACCGAAGGTCGGTGACAACCTTGGGCCATTACGCGATCCTTCGGACAGAAACTATCTGTCAACCGTCGTCGCCACCGCGGGTGTAGCCCTATTCACCCAGGATCCCGATATGTAAAGGATTCAGATATGGATCTCGCACAGCGCAAAAAGATCGAGCTACAACAGAAGCTTGAGAGCCTGCAAAGTGAATTCGAAAGCTGGCGCGATAAGAGCAAAGCCTTTCAACCACTCGAGAAACATTACTCACAAATCCATCGCGTAACGCTTCAGCTCGAAAGTCTAAACACCGAGATCAAGTCAGAGCTGGACCAGCTGGGTACCGGCTCAGGAGTGTTGACTCAGGCCAGACAACTGGAGCTCGCCATCCTCGAATCGCATCGCGTTTGGGAGTTCTTCCGCAGCAAACTCAGCCTCCGCAGTATCGAATGGTTTAATAAATATCTGATCGCCGCCGATGAATTGGCGTGGGAGTGCTACAGCGCTGCCCAAAACAAACTCGATCCCAACTATCTTGCGAAAGAAAAAGTAAAGGAACCACCGCTCGTGTTTTTCAATGGCGGCTCGAGTCCTTTTACCATGCCGCGAGATTATGCTTTCGAAGCTGAAGCAGTGCCGGGCGAGGCGATCAAAAGTGAAGGTATGGTTAGGGTTCTGAGGGCGCTGCCGATACCTGTCATCGGTGTTCCCTGGTTTCAGATTCAACATCTTCCGGAAATGCTCGTAGTCGCGCATGAGGTAGGCCACGATGTCGAGTCGGATTTCAAACTGACAGCGGACCTGAAGCAGGCCCTCAATAAAGCCATGGACGCGGCGAAGACTGACGCCACTCACCGCCCCGCATGGCAAGCGTGGCTGGGTGAGATATTTGCCGACGTTTACGGCGTCCTGTCGTGTGGTCCGGCTTTCGTGCAGGCGCTGATCGATTTCCTCGCGACGGATCCGGATCAAACCACACGCGCCATTCGAACTGCGCCCAAGTGGGGACTCTATCCGACGGATTATTTGCGAGTGCTGATCAATATCGAAGCTCTCGACGAAACTGCTTTCAAGAATGATCGCACGCGTCTACGGGATCAGTGGACCGCAATTTACGCACAACATCAGATGACGGACTACGAGAAAGACATTCCGGTAGTCGTCAAAGCCATTATCGATGGACCATACAGAGCTTTCGGCGGGGCATCGTTGAAAGACGTGATCTCATTTTCAGTTATGGATCAATACAACACGAATAGTGATGCAAACCGGATGGCCCAGGGCGCAGGGCCGGCGGCATCGAATACTCGCACACTGTTTGCGGCAGCCGCCACTATTTTTGCCCGCGATCCGGAACAATACGGCAAGCTCAAGCTACAGCAGTTGATCCTCGACCATGTTAACCAGATCCGAACAGCAGGCGTGCGCGGGAGTCAAACCACCGTCGGCAGCCAGCTCGGCACATTAGACGACGATGATAAAGCAGCGGGAAAAACGCTTTTCCAGATGCTTAAGCCCACAGTTGTCGAAGATCAAACTGATAACTAAATTCGTCGTGACAGGGCAAGAAGCATTAATCCGAGTTCGCGACTTTCTGCATCAGGTCGTACAGCTTCCTGGTAGTGTTGAGGTTTCGGACAGTCATGTCCTTGAAGATCTTCCGCGTTGAGAGTTTTACAAACCTCGATCGATTCGCTTCGCTTGCTTTTACCGACCACAAGAGAGTGCCTGGGCGATAGAGCACCTCTTCGATGTCGCTGTTGGCCGGTAGCTCGTCGAGGATCTTCTCGGAATCGATCGAATGACGCAGGAAAGCCACGTTGAATCGCCAATCGCTGTCGTCACCCCATTTTTGAGGCAGGGCCTTCACGAGTTTCTCCATCTCGGGCAGCGAGCGCAACACCACTTTCGATTCGAGCTGATAGTCGCTGGACAACATCTGCTCGAGCTTTTTCTCCAGCTTCCGCGGATCACCTTCCTTTGCTTGAAAAATAATATTCCCGCTGTTGATGTAAGTGGAGACATTGGTGAACCGCATCGCCTCGAAGCTCGCTTTGAGCGACTTCATGCTGATCATGTTGTTGCCGCCGACATTGACGCCGCGCAGCAACGCAACAAAAACGGTGGGAGACGATTTTGAGCCTTTCATAGTCGTAGATTGCCACAAAGGAGCACCAAAGGCACATTAAAATCCTTACGTCTTGTGCTCTTTGTGTCTATAATCACGCAGCGCACTCACGCGTGGTCCAACGACAAAGGAGTCACACCTATGCAACACAAAATCGACGCATCACACAAATCAATCCATTCACGTATTGCCAGTGTGCTCCTGTTAATTCTCTTGCCGGTAGCGGCGGTATCGGCGCAGACGTTTCGCGGCACGGTTCTCGGCACGGTCAGCGATCCCAACGGCGCGCTCGTCGCGGGCGCAAAGGTCACAGTCAAAAACACAGGCACGGGGCTCGAACGCTCGACGACCACTGACGACGCCGGCAACTATACCGTTGCCGAGTTGCCGATTGGTCCATATGAAGTGCGTGTCGAGCAGACTGGCTTTGCAACGACAGTCGTTTCAAACGTTTCTGTCGAAGTGGCGAGTGAGCGACGCGTCGATGTGAAGTTGACTGTTGCCGGCCAGGAGAACCTCGTGGTCATTGCGCCAAACGTGCAAGTCGAGACCACTACCAACACGCTCGGCGGCACTATCACGACCAAAGCCATCGCCGACATGCCCATCAACGGCCGCGACTTCACCAAGCTCCTCGTCATGGTCCCGGGCGCGACCGGCGATCCTTCGGGTGCTACTGATTCTCCCGGCTCGTTTGGTCTCTTCAGCGCCAACGGCAATCGCGGGCGCGCGAACAATTACCTGCTCGACGGCACCGACATGAACGACGGCTATCGCAACCTGCCGGCGATCAACGAAGCCGGTGTGTTCGGCACTCCCGCAACCATCCTGCCCATCGAAGCGATTTCCGAGGCAGCGATACTTTCAAACTTCGAAGCCGAGTATGGGCGCAACTCCGGCGCTATCGTCAACATCGTCACCAAGTCCGGCACCAACGATTTTCACGGTTCGCTGTTCGAGTTTTTCCGCAACAACAAGCTCGACGCGCGCAACTTCTTTAATCCGAAGCCCAACCCGCAAACGCAGTTTCGAAACAATCAATTCGGCGGCGCGCTCGGTGGTCCAATAAAGCGCAATAAGACGTTTTTTTATTTTGCTTACGAAGGTCAACGCGAACGAGTCGGACTGAACTCCACCGCGCGCGTACCTGATCCAGGCGAGATTGCGGCGCTGGGCGGACCAACAAATCCGGTTATCGCTCGCTTGCTGGCGCGTAACCCGTGGCCGGCTCCAAATAACCCGTTGCCGCTCTTCGACAACAGTGGTACACCGAACCTGTTCGTCACCACACCCGCTTCAAACGATGTCGACAGTCTCATCGGCAAGATCGATCACTCATTCAACACCGACAACCAGCTTACGGGACGTTACTTTTTCGGAACGAGCGATCAATCGTTCCCGCTTGCAATTCTCGCCGGCAACATTCTTCCCGGTTACAACACGACTACACCGACGACAGTTCATCTCGTCTCGATCTCTTACCTAAAAGTCCTTTCGCCAACCAAAGTTAACGAGTTTCGCTTTGGTTACAATCGCTTCGACGAAGGGTTCTTTCCGGAAGATAACGACTTCGATCCGCGTTCGATTGGTCTCAACACCGGCATCACCAGCGATCAGGACTTTGGCTTACCGCAGATTCGCATTCAGGACGATCTCGGCATCGCCAACATCGGCGCGACGCTCTCTGTTCCGCGCGCACGCGTCGATAGTAACTTCCACATCATCGATAACTTTTCGTGGAAGCTCACGCGACACGACCTGAAGTTTGGTTATGAGTTTCGACGCACGACGGTGGACCAGTTCTTTGATGCGGGCTATCGCGGTCGCCTGGATTTCGGATCGCTCGAGGATTTTCTTTCGGGCACGCTGAGCGGTGGCCGGCAAGCACGTGGCAACTCCACTCGCTATACTTTTCAGAACTCACACGCCGCTTACTTGCAGGACACATTTCGCTGGAGCCCACAACTTACGTTCAACCTGGGACTCCGCTGGGATTACTTCGGCGTTATCGACGAGAAGAACGATCTGCTGAGCAACTTCAGTCCTACCGAAGGTCTCGTGCAAGTCGGCTCACCCGAACTGCCGCGTCTCTATGATCGCGATTGGAATAATTTCTCGCCGCGCCTGGGGCTGGCGTGGAACGTTCACGGCAACGGCAAGACTGTTGTTCGCGCTGGTTGGGGTTTGTTCTACGACGCGTTCTCGCAGGACTTTTTTGCGGGACAACTGCCGTTCAATACGTTCAATCCGGGACCGGCTTTCAATCCGGTTGGTCCAGCTCCAGTCCTCTTTTCTTTCTCGACCGTGCCGGTCATCGAGAATAATGTTCCGATCTTTACAGACTTTCTTGACTCCGACGTGTTTGCGGTCGATGCGAACCTGCGCACGCCGTACATCCAAAACTACAATTTCAATATTCAACAAGAGTTGTTCAGAAACGGCGTGCTGGAAGTTGGCTACGTCGGCTCGACCGGCAAGAAGCTGTTTCGCTACCGCGATATCAACCAGCCGCTGAACCCGAGCGTTTCTTCCGAGCGGCCGTTTGACAATGGACCATTCGCGCCGTCCGGCGGCACCTTCTTCTACGTCAATCAACTCGAAACCACCGCGTTCTCGAATTACAACGCATTGCAAACAAGCTTCTCCGTGCGCGATCGCAAAGGCTTCTCCGCGCAAGTCAATTACACCTGGTCGCACTCGATCGACAACGCTTCCGACGGTCAGGACTACGTTGCGAATGCGACGCAACCGGACAACAGTCACTGCACTCGCTGCGAGAAAGCAAACTCGAATTTCGATAATCGTCACCGCTTCGTCGTCTCCGCCAATTACGCGCTGCCAAACTTCGCGCCGTCGCACCCGCGTCTCGGCAAAGGATGGCAACTAAACACGGTCGTAACGATCCGCACCGGTAATCCATTTCACCTGACGCTGTTTGACGATTACAACAACACGGGCGAGTTTTTTCCACGACCCGATGTCATCGGCGATCCGTATGCCGGGACAAGCGCGCCCGACCGCTTCATCAACCTCTCGGCTTTCAAAGTGCCGTGCACACTCGATCCTGCGGGCGACGGCAGTGCCGGATCGTGCATTCCCGGCACCTGGCACTTTGGCTCGCTCGGTCGTAACGCGCTGCGTGGGCCGAGTTATCACAACGTCGACTTCTCGATCTTCAAAGACACTGACATCACGGAGAAGCTGCGGCTACAATTCCGCGCCGAAGTCTTCAACATCTTCAACCACCCAAACTTCTCTAATCCCTTGCTCCCCAGCTTCGCCGCCGACATCACATCGTCAATCGACCCCGCAACCGGCCACGGCACAGGCTTCCTCCCGATCACCGTCACCCCCGACGTCGGCATCGGCAACCCCTTCATGGGCGGCGGCGGCCCACGGAACATTCAGCTCGCACTGAAGCTGATTTTCTGAAGGTTCAGTCGCGGATTTAACGGATAAACGCAGG
>DATENQ010000580.1:0-5681 GCA_035275005.1 Pyrinomonadaceae bacterium
ATCACATCGCCTTCAATCTCGGCCTGGATAATCGACTGAAAAACCGTCTCTGCGGCCGAGCTCGTTTCGTTTTCCAAAACCAGGATATCGATGGAGCTTCCAAAGATCTGTCGCAGCATGACATCAACCTGATGCTGCTCGCAGTGCTTTTTGATTACCGTAATGACTGTTCGATCGAACTGCCGGTAGTCCATGGCTTCCAGAACGAGGTCGATCATGAGTTTGCCGGTGGGGTGTGTAAGTACCCATTTCGGGCGCAAATCAGGATATCGGCTGGAACGACCCGCCGCGGGCACAAGCAGCGTTCTCATATTTCAAATTTCACAGCAAGATGCTCGAGGGCGTCCTGCACGAATAAAGTGTTATGAGCGTTCGCGTATGGCAGGATCTGAAGCAGATTCAGGATCAGAAATCGCCGCACGATCTCGACTTCGCGATTCTCCAATTGCGAGAGAACAATGTCATAGATATGTGTGTTCTTGATGATCGGGCGCCGCTTCTCAAAGCGCCACGACCACAATACCAGAATGTCCAGTAGTAGCTTACTCAGATCCAGGTAAGGCGTTTCGATGAACGAGTCGAGAAAGTCGATGAAATAGAGATTCGACCTGTGTACGAGTATGTTCTCAAACGATAGATCGCCGTGGCAGTATCCCGTTGGTATGGCTCTCCAATCAAACGCCATACAATATTGAACGTATCGATCAATCTGAAAATTGCTGGTCGACGAGATACTCCACAGCTTTTCGCTGATGGGAACGCTGAAGTCTGCCGTCACATCGCGAATGTTCGATCTTACGAAGGTGAGTAACTGGTCTATTAACGGATCGACGTCACGGACTGTATTGCGTGATATAAAAGTACTTAGCTGAACTCCGTTAACATACTCCATCGTGAAGTAGAAAAGATCGTCCTCCGTGCCGAACTCATAGACCGAAGGCTTCCTGATCCACGAATGCTCAAACTCTCGCTGTTTGAGCATCTGTTGCTCGAGCCTTTTGACGTAACCTGCCGCTCCCGACACCTTTTTCACAAATCTCGTATTCCCGCGCTCACAGAGGTACACATGACAGCCGGAATGACCCTTCAGTTCCTTCAGTTGATATTGTTGAGGCGGTTTAGCGGCGAGAGTTTGCATCGGCGATGGATTATAGCAAGACATCCTACTCCCAACAGATCATGGTCACAGATTTCACAGTGGAGCTATTCCTATGAACTTACGAGTCGAATTGCTTGAGTTCTTACGAGTCGAATTGCCGGATTTTAACACGATCCATCTTCTTGAAACTTAACTGTTGTGGTATTTTGTATTCTCAATCGATTCCCCTTATTTCTTTCGTATGGCCCACCGCGCCCCACCGGTTGGCAACAGACGCCTCCGAAACCTGAACAGCGTTCATTGACAACAATAAAACTAAGGAGAGCGGTATGAAAAAAGCATACGGCGACAAGACGGCATACGGTAAGACGACTGGATACGGCAAGCAGGCATACGCCAAGAAGACGTCAGGGGGCGGAAAAACGTCATACGGCAAGAAGACGTCATACGGCGACAAGACGTCCGGCAAGAAATGACGATGGTAGCGCCCGGTCATGACTTCGAGCTGGTCCAGATTAGCTAATCAAACTCGCTCGTCTTGCGGTAGTTTTAGCTGATGGTAATCGCAGACGAAGTAGTCGACGACGGGTGCGAACAGAGAGTCGCGGTTTTAGAGTGGCGAGCCTGGAAAGGCTTCCTGCTCACTAATGTGCTCGGCGACCACGCCGTGCGGATCGAGACCGATCCGTTCCGCGAGTTTCCGTCCGTGCAATTCGATCGCGTTTGCGATTCATTCCCGACAGTTTGTTTTCAAATCAATCTGTCGGTTCGTAGTCGACTGCCTCTACGGGTTCGCGAACTTACCGATCGCTTTGTTGAACGAGGAGTTTATGTCGTCAACGGACTCGTCCAGGACATTCGCAAGTCGACCCTTCACGCACACCTTGAAGCCATCGGACTTCCTTCGCTCAAGGCAGCGCGGTCCGGTTCTGCTGATGAAATTCTGTTCGTAAAGACCGACCTGAACTATGGCGGCGACCTGGAAAAGCGGTTGCCGCCGGAGAGTATTACCACCGCCGGCTTCGAGCATTTTATCTCCGCTGACATTGGCGCCTATCACTACCAAACCGTCGAACGCGGAGCGCTTCAAGATAATATCTGGACGGACGCGAGCATCGTGATTGAGAAGTACGTCAGCAACCACGAGGACTCATTTTTTAGAGTCTATTTTTCCGGTACGCAAATCATCATCGTTGAAGCCTTTGCGCCGGGCATTATCAAGAAGCTGACGAGCGATCCGCGTAACACCAACTATGTGGTCGACCTGGAATCCCTAAAAGATGGCACAGACAATCTGCCCATCAGTGCGAAGTTAAGACGGGACGTCGCCACATTTGTCGAGAACACGCCGGTAGAGTTTGGCTGCATCGACATCGTTCACGACGGTCACGACAATCATTACATCGTCGACCTTAACCTGACACCTTACGCAGGAGCCCGGGAAGATGACGATTTGGACGCTTTCCTGCGGTTAGGAATTATGGATCCGCTTCAACGCAAGATGAAGCGCTGCTTCGATTCACCGCTTGTTGTTGGGGTGGGTTCTTGATCCGCAGATTACACAGATTGCCTTGTTGAATCTGTGTAATCTGTGGTTGCTGGGTAGACGCTATGGCAAATCGAAATAGTCTTTGGCTTTTGCTGCCTCAGGCACTTCACCGGGTTGCAGGGGCTTGTCGATAACTTCGACACGGAAGTTTTCTTCGAGCGGCGCAACCCAGATGCGCGTCGAGAGGTTTACCTTGAAGATGCGAAACGCCTTGATATCTTCCTTGGTGGTCTCGTTGGTTTCGAGTCGATCGGAGAGCTCGTAGAACTCGCGCGGCACGAAGTCCGGTCGCAGATTGATGTTCGCGGTCCTCTCACCGTCGCTGACCCACCATTCATACTTCATCTTGCTGTTGCACTTCATGTCGCAGCCGTCGGCGACAATCATCTTGTAGCGATCGCGGCTGGGCGCACCCGTAACGTAATCGATGGTGTCTTTCACACCAGGACCGGGATGACCAGTGACGATGTAGAGATTATCGCGGGACCACAAACCGTCTTTCGAGAGAGCCTGAGCGGCAGCTTGCATCGCGCGGAAGCCGACCGCAGTTCCCCACCACAGCGAGCCGGGATGTTGACAAACGGCGCCGTCGTAATTCAACTCCAGCACTTCGTCCTTGTCCTTGATGCGAATGGTGACGCCTTCGGCCGCTTTGATTTCGTTGTTGCTTGACATTCGATTCTCCTCTGAAATTAACAAATCCGAGGTAATTGTTCGCCGACGAGCATGTCGACGATGCGGCGCCCGCCGAAAACAGTCTGCATCACGACGCGACCGGCGCGGTGATCGTTCACCTCACCGATCTTCGCGGATTCTTTGCCGAGCGGGTGCGACTGGAGCGCCGCGAGTGCCGTCTCAGCATCTTCCGCTGGAACTACGCAGACGATCTTGCCCTCGTTCGCGAGATAGAGCGGATCCAGACCGAGAATCTCGCAGAAGCCTTTGACCTCGCTGCGAATTGGCGTGCGATCTTCGTGGATCTCGATACCGACTTGCGATGCTTCGGCGATTTCGTTCAGGACAGTGGCGAGTCCGCCGCGCGTCGCATCGCGCAGGAAGCGTGTACGAGGAACGGCTGACAATAACGCATCGATCAGACCGTGCAGGGAAGCACAATCACTCTCGATCGGCGTGCTCAACTGCATGTCGCCACGTGCGTTGAGAATCGCGGCGCCGTGGTCACCCAAAAGTCCGTTGACGAGGATCACGTCGCCGGGTTGGCACTTGTCGACACCGAGATCGACGCCTTCGCGTATCACACCAACGCCGGCAGTGTTGATAAATAACTTGTCGCAGGCTCCGCGTTCGACAACCTTCGTGTCACCGGTAACGACTTTCACGCCCGCGGCTCGAGCTGTCTCGGCCATGGTGCGGGCGACCATGCGCAGTGTGTCGACCGGCAGTCCTTCCTCGATGATAACCGAGCACGATAAGTAAAGCGGCACCGCGCCGCCGACTGCGAGATCGTTGACCGTGCCGCAGATCGCGAGCTTGCCGATGTTGCCACCTGGGAAATCGAGTGGTTTAACGACGTAGGAATCGGTGGTGAAAGCAAGTCGATCGCCGTGCGCCGCGAGGCTCGATAGACCAAACCGCGCTTGATCTTCCAAGGGCGCGTGGCCATCGCTATCAAACATCTCGACAAAGATGTCGTCGATCAGGTCGTGCATCGCCTTGCCGCCGCCGCCATGCGCGAGGGTGACGTTCGGCACCTTCACCTTGCCGCGCTGTCTTGGTTTTCCGTTCTTTGTGGCTATCTCTACAACGCTACTCATGCCACCTCCTCGACGAGTGCCCTGGTCTCGTGAATCTTCTCGATGTCACCGTATTGATAATAGGCAGCGCAGGCGCCTTCGGATGAAACCATCAGCGCGCCGAGCGGCGTCTCGGGAGTGCAGTCTCTACCGAAGACCTTGCAATCCCACGGCTTGATCACACCCTTGAGCACTTCACCGCATTGGCAGGATTTCGGATCGGCAATCTTGAGTGCCGGCACCGAGAACCTGCGTTCCGCGTCAAACTGCGCGTACTCATCGCGAATCTTCACGCCCGAATGATCGATCGAACCGAGACCGCGCCATTCAAAGAACTCTCTCAACTCGAACACCTTGCCGATGGCATCCAGCGCCGCGGGGTTACCGCCGTTGGGAACCACGCGTTTGTACTGGTTTTCGATATCAGTGCGACCTTCCGCGATCTGTTTGAGCACCATCCAAATGCCGTGCAGGATGTCGAGCGGCTCGAAACCCGCGATCACGAGTGGCTTCTTGTAATGGTCGGCAATGAAACGGTATGAGGAATCACCGATCACCATGCTGACGTGGCCTGGTCCAAGAAACCCGTCGAGATGCAGGTCGGGCGAGTCGAGTATCGCCTTGATCGTCGGAATGATCGTGATGTGATTACAGAAGAGCGAGAAGTTTTCGATGTTTTCTTTTTTCGCTCGCAACACCGTGAATGCGGTGCTGGGCATCGTTGTTTCGAAGCCGAGCGCGAAGAAGACGACCTGCCGGTCCGGGTTCTCTTTGGCGATGCGCAGCGAGTCGAGTGGAGAGTAGACCATGCGCACGTCGGCGCCCTTAGCCTTCGCCTGGAGTAGGCTTTCTTTCGATCCGGGCACGCGCATCGCGTCGCCGAACGTCGTGAAGATCATGCCGGGCATGTGGGCGAGGGCGACGCAGTCGTCGACTCGTCCCATGGGCAGCACGCAAACCGGGCAGCCGGGGCCGTGGATCAACTCGATGCCGTCAGGCAGCATTGTTTCAACACCGTAGCGGAAGATTGCGTGCGTGTGACCGCCGCAGACTTCCATGATGTAGATGGGGCTGCTGCTACTGCGTTGATTTCGGATCTGGGGGACGAGAACGCGAATCTCTTCGAGCAGAAACCGCGCCTTCTCAGGATCTCGGAATTCGTCGACGTATTTCATGTTGTCTTCTTTCTTTGTGTTTGTCGGTTAAAGTCAGATCTTCAAGTGGTGCAACTGTAGGGGCGGCACTCCGTGGCCGCCCGTTTACCCAAAGTGTATGTCTC
>DATENQ010000581.1:0-9414 GCA_035275005.1 Pyrinomonadaceae bacterium
TTCCACGAATTGCCAATGAGCGAGTACCTGCGCGCGACCCAGACCATGACTGGCGTCAGGGGCGCCCACGACAGCCACGTCAGGATACCCCACGAAAAGATGCGCCACGCCCGATGGCCGTGCCCTTCCGCGCGCAGTTCAAAATAGATCGGGCCCGCATAGATCACCCCGAGCGCTGC
The DNA here is from genome assembly GCA_035275005.1 of Pyrinomonadaceae bacterium. Taxonomy (GTDB): domain Bacteria; phylum Acidobacteriota; class Blastocatellia; order Pyrinomonadales; family Pyrinomonadaceae; genus PSRF01. The sequence goes on from DATENQ010000581.1 coordinate 180, forward strand.
CCAAGCGGCAACAATCGCCAGCCACTTTTTTACAGAGTCATTAGCCACAAAAAGGCATTTAAAAGCACATATGGTTCTGTGAAGTTTACTTTGATGCAGATGGGTTCAACAGCGACGTGAATCGCCTTTATTGTGGGATGAATTGAGCCACGGATTTTCGCAGAGTAACGCTGATCTTGCGTTAATTTGCGTTAATCTGCGGCTAAATTAATACTTTGCCACGCGTGGATCGACGTCGTCCGACCACGCCGCGATACCACCTTTTAAGTTAATTAACCGGCCCTGGAAACCCGCGCGTTTCAGCGCCTGAATCGCCTTCGCGCTACGCACACCACCCTTGCAGTGAACGATCGTTTCGACCTCCGGATCGATCTCGTTCATGCGAGACACGACGTGTCCCAGCGGGATCAGTTTCGTTCCCGGTATCTTCGCGATCTCAAACTCGTGCGGCTCGCGCACGTCGATGATCTGAATCCGATCGCCACGCAAGCGACGCGCATTGAGCTCCGTCGCACTGATCTCTTCCAACTTCGGCTCTGGCGGCGCCGCGTGCTGCGGAGTGATACCGCAAAACTGTTCGTAATCGATCAGCTTTTTTACCGTCGGTTCTTCACCACACACCGGACACTTCGGATCCTTGCGCAGTTTGAACTCACGAAACTTCATCGACCACGCATCGAAGAGCAGCAAACGATTAATCATCAGGTCTTCAGCGCCGAGAATGATCTTGATCGTTTCGTTTGCCTGGATCGCGCCGACAATGCCCGGCAGCACGCCGAGCACGCCGCCTTCAGCGCACGACGGCACGAGCCCCGGTGGCGGCGGCTCGGGATATAAGCAGCGATAGCACGCGCCCTTCTCGGCCCAGAAGACACTCGCCTGACCTTCAAACCTGAAGATCGATCCGTAAACGTTTGGCTTTCCACTCAACACACACGCATCGTTGACGAGGTAACGCGTGGGAAAGTTGTCAGTGCCATCAACCACGACGTCGTAATTTCGAAAGAGCTGCATCGCATTGTGGCTGGTCAGGCGCGTCTCGTGCGTTTCGATCTCGATGTGCGGGTTGATATCGCGCAGGCGATCGCGAGCTGATTCAATCTTGCGCCGTCCCAGATCTTTTGTGCCGTGAATGATCTGTCGCTGCAGGTTCGACTCTTCAACAACGTCGAAATCAACCATACCGATCCGGCCCACGCCGGCAGCCGCAAGGTACATTCCCACGGGCGCGCCGAGTCCGCCCGTGCCGATCATCAACACGCTGGCGGCTTTCATCTTTCGCTGCCCCTGCATGCCGACTTCAGGCATGATCAGGTGACGGCTGTAACGCAGGATCTCTTCGTTCGAGAGCTCCGGCAACGACTGCGCGACTTCCGACTCAGCGATCGCGCCGCCTGCAATCGAAGGCACAATCATGATCGTGTCGCCGTCTTTCACGGGCGTCTCCGGTCCGGACGCGTGGCGGATGTCTTCGTCGTTGAGATAGACGTTAACGAAGTTGCGCAACGTGTTCTGCTCGTTGAACAGATGGCGCCGCAATGAGATGTAAGTTGAGGTTAAGCGGTCGAGCGCCTCGCCGGCAGTTTTTGCTTCGACAGTAATTTGTGATTGTCCATCGGCGAACTGCCTGAGCGGCGCCGGTATCGAAATTGTGACTGACATAATTGAACCTCTGTTTTGAGCCGCGGATTTTCGCAGATGAACGCCGATCAGACCTGCGTTCATTTGCGAAAGTCTGCGGCTGATATTCTTAATTCCTCTCGATTAAACCTTGAACGATCCGGTTCCTGTTCCCACGAAAACAGATCGGTCGCCTGGCCCGGGCTCGTCGAAACGATGATGTACGAGTAAGTCGGCCACGCGTGCTCGAGATCGTATTGCGATGGCACTGCCGGCGAATCCGGATGCGAATGATAAAACCCGACCACTTCCAGATCGTGCTCGCGCGCGTATCGTTCACCACGCATCAACTCTACCGGCTCGATCAAAAACCGGTTTCGCTTCGCACTCTCCTCACGCGCGTTCGAGATCGGATACGTCTCGCTAACGATTTTGCCTTCCGCGGTGTATCGACCAAGCAACAGCCCGCAACACTCATACGGATAATCACGCACGCCGTGTTCGCGTATTTCAGTGAGCAGCTTTTCGTTAATAGCAATCATTAATCTGTGTGATCTTTGGCTAACGCTTGTTCGATGTCCGCAATGATGTCGTCGATCTTCTCGATCCCGACCGAGATGCGGATCAATCCATCGACAAGTCCCCACTCTTGTCTTCGCGCCGGCAGCAAATCGCGGTGCGAAGCGGTTGCCGGGTGCAACACGCTCGTAAAAACGTCGCCGAGACTCGTCGAACGCACACACAGCTTCAACGCGTCCATAAAACGAAACGCTGCTTCTTGAGTATTGTCGCGCAGCACAATCGAAACCAGCGCACCCAGACCGGGGTAATGCACTCGAGCGATCGCTTGATGCTCGTTCAGATAATTGGCAAGACTTCGCGCATTCTCACACTGTCGCTCCATCCGCACCGGCAACGTCTTCAAACCGCGAAGAATCTCGTGAGCGTCCCAAACACCAAGCACGCCCCCGACAAGCTTCATCACACTCACGAGCGCTGCGCTGTCCATCTCGTCGCGTGAAATCACCAATCCGCCCATCGTGTCAGCATGACCGCCGAGATACTTCGTAGCGCTATGGACCACGAGATCAGCGCCGAGCTTCAAAGGCTGACGGAGAAAAGGCGTCGCGAACGTGTTGTCTATAATTAAGCGAGCGCCATTCTCGTGCGCGATGTCTGCGCACGCTTCGATGTCACAGACTTTCAGCAGCGGATTTGAGATCGTTTCCGCAATCAGTATCTGCGGTTTGATCTCGCCTGCTTTCTCGCGCACCGCTGATAAGTTACTAAAGTCTGCGAAGACTGTTTTGACACCAAAGTTAATGAAGATCGAGTTCAGTAGGCTGCTGGTCGCGCCGTAGAGATCCTGCGAGGCCAGCACGGTCGACCCGGACTTCAGATCGCAAGCAAGGAGAGCAGCGTGAACCGCGGCCATGCCGGTGGCATAAGCACACGCGATAGCGCCTTCTTCAACGTCGCGCATCGCTTCTTCGAGTGCGGCGGTCGTCGGGTTGCCGTAACGCGTGTAGACAAAGCCTTTCGCACCGCCGAGGACCTGATCCATCTCCTGCATCGTGTCGTAAGTAAACGTCGCGCTCGCGTAGATCGGTGTCGCAACCGGTTTTGCTTCGGGCTGCGCCTGTCGCTCACCGCTGTGTACGAACTTCGTCGTGATGTCGTGTTTTGTCATCGAAAGAATCTTTCACGCAAAGGCGCAAAGTAAGACGCAAAGTTTGCGCCTTTTCATCTTTGCGCCTTTGCGTGAAAGTTTTTACGCCTCAACCAAATACCGTTCGCCGCCGTCGCAGAGCACTGTCACCACCACCGCCGGCTCTCGCAACGACGATCCCACGCGTCCGGCAGCTAAAACGTTTGCTCCGGAGCTCGGGCCTACCAGCAATCCTTCTTCACGGGCTAATTTACCCGTCATTAATAACGCATCTTCGGTCGCGACTTCCAGCGTAGCCGTCGCCAGCGACTGGTCGTAAATGCCCGGAACCATCGCGGTGGCCATGTGCTTCAGGCCTTCGATCCCGTTCAGAGGCGACTCTGGCTGCACCGCCACGGCTTTCAATGTCGGATTCAATTCTCGCAGACGTCTCACCACGCCGACGAACGTACCAGACGTCCCCAATCCCGCAATGAAATGCGTAACGCGGCCGCCAGTCTGTTCCCAGATCTCGTTGGCAGTAGTTTCGTAGTGGGCTAGCCAGTTAGCGTCGTTGTTGTACTGATCCGGGTAGAAGTATTTGTCAGGGTCGCTGGTGAAGATCTCGCGCGCGATGAGTTGCGCCCCGTCAGTCAAAAGCATCGGATCCGTCTCGACGATCTCAACTCCGTAACTCCGCAGTATTCGCTTTCGCGGCAGACTGGCGTTTTTCGGCAAACAAACAGTGACTGGGTAACCACGCGAGGCGCCGATCATCGCGTAGGCGATGCCCGTGTTGCCGCTGGTCGCATCCAGGATTGTCATTCCGGGTTTGAGTTTGCCGGTGCGCTCACCTTCAAGAATCATCGACAGCGCCGCGCGATCCTTTACCGAGCCACCCGGATTGAGGTGTTCTGCCTTCGCAAAAACCTGCACACCTTCGCGCAGCCCGGCATCGAGCAGTCGCAGCCGCAGCAGCGGCGTGTTTCCGATGTTTGCTTCGACCGTGCCGGGCTCAATCGCCGCCACACGAGGCGCTTCTAAAACGTCTACCTGCATATTGCCCCAAAAAGAAAACCGATCGCCACTTCTTAAAGTGCGACCGGTTTCGCCGTTCAAAATTTGCTGGTCAGTAGTTAGCTCATGCGCTACTCCGGCCTGCAAACGGCCTCTCGGTCGCGGTGCGATAACAGCACCACGGACAACAGAGACAACATGCGCAGGCCTTCATTGACATTGACTCGAAAACTATAGGCTTGGCTAATTTTACTGTCAAGCTGGCCAATCCGCTCTATCCGCGCTAATCTGTGTCAAATGTCTGAAGAATGGCCGCCACTACCGCTCGAAGAATGGAAGGACACGTGTGCGACGCTGCACATGTGGACTCAAATCGCCGGCAAGGTTCGCCTCGCGCAAACGCCGCTCGTTAACCACTACTGGAATGTCCCGCTTTACGTCTCCGCGCGCGGATTAACTACCACCGCGATGCCGCACGATGGAAGGTTCTTTGAAATGGAGTTTGATTTCATCGATCACCTTCTCGTGATCAAGAGCAGCGACGGCGCCAGTGAGAATATCAAGCTTGAGCCGAAGTCCGTTGCCACTTTCTATCAGGAAACGATGGCAGCGCTGAGCGGGCTCGGACTGGACGTACAGATCTGGAAGATGCCGGTTGAGGTTCCCGATCCGATACCTTTCGATCAGGACCAGCAACATGCGTCTTACGAACGTGAGCCTGTCGAACGGTTGTGGCGCATACTGCAATCGTCAGATCGGGTGCTGCAGGAGTTTCGCTCGCGGTTTATCGGTAAGTGCAGTCCGGTACATTTTTTCTGGGGCAGCTTCGATCTGGCGGTGACGCGATTTTCAGGACGACCGGCGCCGCCGCGAGATGGTGCGGATTCGATCACGCGCGAGGCGTATTCACACGAGGTGATCAGTCACGGTTGGTGGCCCGGGCATGGACCACTAGGCAAGCCGGCGTTCTACTCCTACACCGCACCCGCCCCCGAAGGCCTGAGCACAGCCAAAATCCGCCCCGAAAAGGCTTTCTATAGCAACGACATGTCCGAATTCTTAATGCTCTACGACGACGTCCGCACCGCCCCCGATCCCGACGCCGCCCTACTGGACTTCTGCCAGAGCACCTACGAAGCCGGCGCCAACCTCGCCCACTGGGACCGCGCTTCGCTGGAAAGATAGTTTTAGCCGCAGATAAACGCGGATAACGCAGATCTGATCTGCGTCATTCCGCGTTCATCTGCGGCTCTAATTAGAATTTAAATCGCACGCCTAACTGGACCTGACTGTTTAGCGTGCCTTTCTGTCCACCGACTGCGAGGTCGCCCTGTCGCGTTGGATCGCGAACGACGCTCGGCGTGAGGGTGGCGAAGTCGAGAAAGTTGCGACCGTTGACGGGCAGGTTTTGAATCGCGCGCTCGTTGACGACTGACGAGATCGACGTGCGACTCGTCTCCACCAGTTGGCGAGATTTGTGGCGGTGATCGTGACTTTTGGCCTTCGATGTTTCCGGTGTTTGCTTGTGATTGAGCTAAGGTGGTTAAAGAGACAAAGAGAACGAGGGCAAGCAGCAGGGGGCTCTAAACAACATGATGTCTTCCTTTTTATTTCAACCACCAAAACACAAAGGACACAAACTCTAAATTGAGAATTCGTGTCTTAGTGCCTTTGTGGTTAAGGCTTTAGGTTTTCAAGGGGCGCCACAGGGTGGCTAAACGTTTACCACTCGCAGTTTGCAGCAGACTCATTACGCCCATGTAACCAAACCCAAAGAAGAACAGCAGCAGGAAGGGAATGGTTCCCCACATGTGAAGACGGGCGGAATAAGTAATCGCGAGCAGGAAGTAAATCGCAAAACTCAGTTCGAGCAGCGGAAGCAGACCGCGCTTGCGTTTGTATTTCTTTCGTTTCCAGGTGGCGTCGGTAGTGTCTTCGACCCGGTATTTTGGCGTGCGCACAAACTCCGACTTCACGCCCATCAACGCTTCCAACACCGCTCGCGCGTTGGAAAACGCGAGGCCGATGCCAAGGCCCATCACGAGGGGCAAGTGCAACAGCCGCGGCGTGCGTTTCTGGTCCAGATACCAAACTGCCGAACCGTAAAACATCACCACCGAGATCGACGAAAAGATCAGGAGTGGCAGATCGAGCACCATCAGGTGATAGAACGGTTGGTTGTAACGCACCAGCAACAACGGAAACTGCAGGAAGCTGGCGATGATCATCAGCGGATAACTAATGTTTCCCGTCAACCGGAAGAACATCTCGAGCTTCACGCGAAACGGAAGCGGCGCCAACCAGATGCGCGGGTAGAGCTTTAGTCCGACCTGCATCACACCCTTGGCCCAACGTCGTTGCTGCGCTTTGAAGGCGTTGATCTCGACCGGAATCTCCGCCGGTGCTTCTTCGTCGAGCAGGTAAACAAATTTCCAGCCCATTAGCTGCGCGCGGAAACTCAGGTCAGTGTCTTCTGTTAAGGTGTCGTGCTGCCAGCCGCCGCTCAACTCGATCGCCTGGCGACGCCAGATGCCGGCCGTGCCGTTGAAGTTGAAAAAGCCGCCGGTGCGATTGCGCGTGGTCTGTTCGACGACGAAGTGACCGTCGAGCATGATCGTCTGCAAGCGCGTCAGCAGGTTGTAACTGCCGTTGATGTGCGACCAGCGCATCTGCGCGCAACCAACCATCGGATCCGTAAAGAAATCGACGAGCTTGCGCAAGCAGTTGGGCTTGGGGACGAAGTCGGCGTCGAAGATGGCGAGAAGTTCGCCTTTGGCCGACTTGTTACCGTTCTCGAGGGCGCCGGCTTTGAATCCGGTGCGATCGGAGCGATGGATGTAGTGAATATCAAACCCCTGCTCTTTATACTTTGCGACTACCGCTTCGGCGACTCGCACGGTTTCGTCAGTCGAGTCGTCGAGCACCTGGATCTCGAGCTTTTCGCGCGGGTAATCGATTGCGGTAACGGCTTTCAGCAAGCGATCCACGACGTAGAGCTCGTTGAAGAGTGGTAGCTGAACGGTAATGCGCGGCAGCTCGGCTTCGGAGAATCTCGCGCTCGGCCGCGGCACGAACTTGCGATAGCGCCAAAAGTCGATGACCTGCTTGATGCGATAGGCGCCGTAGATGGCAAGAGTGCCTAGAATTATGAAATAGACAAACAGGATGGTGTAGTCGAATGTGTCGAGTTGGTAAAGAGGGCTGATATTGCCCCATGTTTTGTAGACGCCGTCGTTGAAATAGCGTTCGAAGACTTGCTCTGGGGTTGCGCCGATCGGGCTAGGCCATGGGGTCGGAGCTGGGGACTGCAAAATCATTCGCGTAGACTAACACAAAGGCAGACAGAGAATTAAATGCGGCGCTCGGGTGCGCTGTAGTCGCTAGGAGCGGAGGCGATTCTTTCGGGCGATGCAAGCGTGAAAGTTACGGGCCGTGGCTTGTAGGCTTGTAAGGACCGTAAACTCAGATCCATCAATCCCGGTACGACATAGAACACGGCGACGCTTCCGAGTAACACTCCGGTGAGCAGGCGCGACGTGTGCGTGTTCTCCCAAATCCCCAAAAAAGTCAGACTGAAATCGATTCCCATCGGCACGGCAGCCATCAGCAACCAACTGGGAGACGGAGTAGTCGTGGTCCTTAGTGAACGCACTAGTGGATACAGCAACAGCGTAAACACAAAACCCGCATAGAGCCCGGTGCAACGCGAACAAACCGCGAGTTTGTGTCCGTCAATAAAATACGAGCGGTCCGGACGCTGATGACAAAGCACAGCAAACGCGCGATAGATCACCTGGGCCAACTCACCGTGCCCACCGGCCGCAGCCAGCGGCGCTACCACCACCAACGCCACCAAAACCGTCACCGTCGCGGCGCTAACAGCCCAGAAAATCAACGGCCTACGCGTCGGCACCACCTGCGGCACATATCCGTTCATAACAATTCACTTCTTGGAAAAGAACAAGTCAGGAAGGGTGGCTTGCCACCGCTCTCAGAACTGCGGGGGGCAAACCCCTCTTCCTGACTTGTTCAATTCACGTTGTTCACATTTCTTTCTTTGTGCTTTTTGTGCCTTTTTGCGGTTAAAAACGGATGACAGTGTCAGGCCCGCCTTCGATGTGCAGCGTGTCTACAAATCGAATGTGGCGCGACTCCGTCGTCATCACCATCGAATGCGTCCGTTTGCCCGCCCCGAAAAACCGCACACCTTTCAACAAAGCCCCATCCGTCACACCAGTCGCCGCAAAAATGATCCTCTTCCCTGGCGCTAGATCGTCTGTATCGTAAACCTTCTTCGAATCCTTTATCCCCATCGACGTCAGTCGATCGAGCACTTCATCCCGCGACGGCACCTTGTCTCTGTCCACTCCGAGCCGCTCCGGATCGAACTCCAGGCGCGCCTGGATCTCACCATTCAAACACTTCATCGCCGCCGCCGTAATCACTCCTTCCGGCGCGCCGCCAATCCCCATTAACGCATGTATGTTTGTTCCGGCCACTGCCGCCGAAATTCCCGCGGAAAGGTCGCCGTCAGAGATGAGTCGAATACGCGCGCCCGCTTCTCTCACGTCGGAAATCAGTTTCTTGTGTCGCGAGCGATCGAGCACGATGACGGTTAAGTCTTCGATGTCGCGCCCGAGCCGGCGCGCGATGTTCTTCAAGTTGTCTTTCACCGGTGCATCGATATCGACAACGCCGCGCGACGATGGTCCAACGACGATCTTGTCCATGTAGATATCCGGCGCGTTCAGCAATCCGCCACGCTCAGCCGCAGCCAGTACCGCGATCGCGTTGTTAGCACCGAGCGCGCAGAGGTTCGTGCCTTCGAGCGGATCAACCGCAATATCAACTTCAGGACACGACTCAGCAACCTCATCACCGACACCAAAACCGCCGCCGACTTCCTCGCCGATATAAAGCATCGGCGCCTCGTCGCGTTCGCCTTCGCCG
>DATENQ010000582.1:0-3150 GCA_035275005.1 Pyrinomonadaceae bacterium
GATGCCTGCAAACACGTGTATCCAGCGAAATAGCACATTTAGCCATTCACTGAGCGTTGGGTCCAGAATGATCATAGGTTGGCGAGCTTAGCTCCCACGATAGGTCGAATAACCGTAAGGACTGATCAGCAGTGGAACGTGATAATGCTGCGAGCCGTCATCCACATTGAACATGACTGTCACCTGCGGATAGAAGCAGGCGAGGCTCAGCGACGAGTAATACGGTTCTGTATCAAAAACGAGCCGGTAGGTGCCATTTGAGACCGGGCGATCGACCAGAAAGAACGGCTTCACGCGGCCGTCGGTGTCGGTCCAGGCATGGCTCAACTCGGTCCAACTCTCGTCGGTATTCTGCACCTCAAGACAAACAGCCACGCCACTCGCCGGTGCTCCTCTCGAAGTGTCGAGTACGTGGGTCGAAATGGTACTCATATCGGGATGCAGTTTACCAACAGATCACCCACTTGTGAGTAATTTATTCAGCCGTAGTGCGGTAATTTTGCTTTGTTCGGCGGCGGCGATGGGGAGTTCGTCCATAGCTTCGTGTTCGAGACGGTCGCGCAGCGCGGAGAGCATCTCGTTGGAAGTCTTGCCGGTGGCGCAAATAATGAAGATAAAACCAAACTTTTCTTCGTAAGCGCGATTCAATGTAGCCAGCGAGTCGACGGTTTCCTGTGAGGCTGTAGCCACGGCCGCCTGCTCCTGGCCGGACCACTGGCTCGATTGTTTAGAAACAGGCTCTGCAGCCTTTTTCTCACCAATTTTGGGGTGACTGCGGAAGGCTTCGAGCCAGTCGTTACGGTCGAGCGACCACCATAACTCATTCGCACTTGCGAGCAGGGCTTCGAGCGTTGGATACGGTCGGGCTGCGGCCATTTGCCGGGCCCAACGCGTTGAGCCGCAACACTGTAGCAGTTCCTTTTCTGCTTCAGCGACAGGCAGCGAGTTTAGCCAGGCGAGATCATGCATCGCAGTTTAGTCGACTAACGTTCCATAGACGCGCAAACGGCTTACGCCACCGTCCGGGTAGATGCTGAAGCGCAGATGAGAGGCGACGCCTGTCTCGACGAGCTCCTGATCGTAGAAGTGGCGCGTGTGTGCTTGTAACCTGGTGCGCGGCAACACTGTGGACCATGGCGTCGTTAAATCTGTCAGAGCTGTGTCGTCTGTGGTATCGCACGCTTCGAGTGCACAGCTCTCGGGAAAATTGCCTTTGAAGTGGGCTGTATCAACTTCAACTCGTTTGATGTGACCGCGTCTGCCGAGCCTGATGATTACCCAGTCGTGACCTGGACCGCGGCGGCGTTTTGTTTCCCATCCGTCGCTCATGTCGGCGGCGCGGCCGGGCATGATCAGGTTGAGGTGATGACCGAAGAACTTGTCGCTGGAGGAGAGTATGAGGGCGCCGTTTTCTGCCGCGGCGAGATCGATTTGGCCGCCGGCGCGTTTGAGCTGTTCCCAATCGGGGATTACCTCGCCGTAGACACGGAGTCGCGCGACACCGCCGTCGGGGAAGATCTTGAAGCGAAGATGGGTGACTCGTTCTGCGTAGTTGATTGGAAAAGGATTTTGGCTGTCGCCTTTGAGTGGCATTTGCGGCAGGAGCGGCACCCACTGAACGCTATCGCTGCTCAACTCTTCCTGTGTTGGCAAGCCGGAGAGCGTGGTGCCTTCGAGCGCGCAATGTTCCGGGTGGTTGCCGCGAAAGAAACTCGTATCAACTACCACTCCGCGAACGATGCCCGGAAGGCCGAGACGAATGATGCACCAGTCGAAGCCCGGCGTACGCCGCCTGCGGCTCTCCCATCCATCCATCCACTTGCCATTGTCCGTGTACTTGTCGGCAATGAAGATCGGCGCGCTCGCCCTTAGCAAATTCTCTTTTGGCGCAAAAAAATCATCACTCGCCAACAGCACCGCCCCGCCCAACCGCTCGGACGCCAGATCGATCAGATCAGTAAAGTTCATATTCGCCACAAAAGGCACAAAAGATCATATAGCCACAAAAATGCACAAAAGGCACTTTTGCGCTGCCAGTGAGGTGTTATTTATCGTGGGCCCGCTCAGTTCACGATGTACTTCTTGATCTCGAGTCTTGGGCCGCCAAAATTGATCAGCAAGCCGTGTTCGATTCGTGAGGCGCGGAGATAACCTAACAATTGGGCCACGTGTTCATCAACCAACGCACGCACTCCTTTAATCTCGCAGATCAACCGTCCTTCTATAAACAGGTCAGCCTTGAGATGTCCAAGCAGCGTGCCGTCTTCGTCATAGACTCGGATTTCCTGTTGTTGCTCCAAGCTGATGCCTTTTTTCATGAGGCGGTGCGCTAGCGCATTCTCGTAAATTTGCTCGCGATGCCCGCTGCGCAAGTATTTGTAAATCTCAAAACTCGTTTCCCTGATTATGTTGCAAAGCGTGAAGATGTCACCGTTGTGAGGTTCGGTCATTTTGTCCCTTTCTTTTGTTTGTGTTTTTTGTGCTCCTTTGTGGCTAATACTCTTTCAAAAGCATGTGGCCCAAGGGTGCGTCCGCAAAGTGGGAACCATCATATATCTTTTTGCCGCGAAGAAAAGTCTGTTGGACGACGCCGCTCAGTGTCTCTCCTTCATAAGGCGTGATCTTGTGGCGATGGTGGAGCGTGTTGGCGGCGACGGTGAAGGGTTGATCGGGGTTCCAGATAACCAGATCAGCGTCGGCGCCTTCGGCAAGAACGCCTTTTCGCGGCTCCAGCGAAACTTGACGCGCGGGATTCACACAAAGCCACTTCGTCACATCAAGTAAAGAGAACCCACGTCGGCGCGCCTCGGTCCAGATAACCGGCAGCCGGAGTTGCAACGACGCAATCCCGCCCCACGCCTTCATAAAGTCGCCACTCTCGCGCAGCTTCATCTCGCCCGGGCAAGGCGAATGGTCGGAAACGATGAAATCAATCGTCTCGTCTGCCAGCCCCTCCCAAAGCCGCTCGCGATTCTCCTCTTCACGGATCGGCGGACAACACTTGAACTCAGTCGCGCCCGCCGCAATCTTCTCCGCGGCAAAATGCAGATAGTGTGGACACGTCTCAGCCGTGATCTTAACGCCATCGTTTTGCGCCTCGCGCAACATCGGTATCGCTTCCGCCGACGAGAGGTGAACAATATGCACGCG
>DATENQ010000583.1:0-13268 GCA_035275005.1 Pyrinomonadaceae bacterium
TACGGCGAGGCAGAGCCTCGCCTCACATCGGGCGGCAAAGCCGGAGAGCGTGGAGTCAAGTTTTACGATTGGCTCTTGATTTTCAAGAGGGTAAAAGGCGGTTCGGCGTTTGGACAACTCATGATTATCAAAACTAAAACCGCTTCGGGGCGCCGCTCACGACGCGGACGGTGTCGCGCGCGATCAATAATTCTTCGTTTGTTGGTATGACGAAAACTGAGACACGAGAATTGTCGCTACTGATCTGGCCATTGCTATCAATCCCATTCTTTGAATTCAGTTCCGCGTTAAGCTCGACACCAAACCAACTCAAGTCCGCGCAGATTCTCTCGCGAATCTCGGCGGAGTTTTCACCTATGCCGCCAGTGAAGACAATAGCTTCCGCGCCATTCATTGCCGCCAGATAACTTCCAATGTATTTCCGCGCGCGGTAGCAGAAGATCTCAATCGCCAAACGTGCGCGACGGTCATCGTGTTCGTGTCCTTCAGCCAACAGCTCGCGCATGTCGTCGGTCAATCCCGAGATGCCCAGCAGGCCGGATTGCTTGTTGAGGAGACTTTCGACTTCGCTTGAAGACAAGCCTTCTTTCGCACTAACAAAGTCGACGATCGATGGATCGAGATCACCAGAACGCGTGCCCATCACAAGGCCTTCCAACGGCGTGAATCCCATCGATGTGTCAATGCTGTTTCCGCCTTTGATCGCCGCAATGGAGCAACCATTGCCGAGATGCAGAGTGATGATGTTGGTTGCATCTCGCGCAATGTCTTTCAACCTGCGATAACGATACGCGACGTAGCGATGCGAGGTACCGTGAAATCCGTAACGACGAATGCGATGACGGCGATACAGTTGATACGGTAAAGCATAGAGGAAGGAACGGTCCGGCAATGTCTGATGGAATGCGGTATCGAAGACGGCGACTTGCGGCAGCGCCGCTCCTAACGCTGTGCGCGCCGCGAGGATGCCGTGAATGTTTGCCGGATTGTGTAACGGTGCGAGCTCGATGCAGTCTTCAATCCCTCTCAATACTTCGTCAGTTATCAGCACCGAGCTCGTGAAACGTTCGCCGCCGTGGACCACACGATGACCGACGGCATGAATGTCGGCGATACTGTTGACTTCCTCTACTCCCGAGTCTTGCGACACAGCCCAACGCAGAATCATCTCAACGGCCGCACGCGTATCACGGACTGGTTCAGCGAAGCGCTTAGGCGCACTGCCTTCCGCGGTAAACGTCACAATGCCGGCGCCGCCAACACGTTCAATGAGTCCGTGGGCGAGGCGCCGGTCGGCGTCCTGCTCAATTCGCTCCAGGTCGGTTGATATCAGTTGAAATTTTACCGACGAGCTACCACAGTTAAGGACTAATACGTTCATTTGTTGGAATTCTACATGCAACCCGACGCTACGGCGTTACGGTACTGACCCGATCCAAGCCTCAGCCGGTGTTCCGCAGGCCGGCGGCAATCCCGTTTATTGTTGCGGCAAGAGCGTAATTCAGGTTGTCGTTATCTTCGCCTCGACGTTTTCGACGCAGCAACTCAACCTGGATCAAACTCAACGGATCAACGTACGGATTCCGCAGGCGAATGGAACGCGCCAGCACCGGGTTCTGCTCGAGTAATGTTGTCTGTCCGGTCAAACGCAGCACCACCGCTTTAGTGCGCTCAAACTCCTCGAAGAGCATGCTGAACACTTGCTCCCTCAGCACTACATCTCCAACAAGCCCTGCATACAAACGCGCAATTGATAAGTCAGCTTTCGCTAATCCCATCTCAACATTCGCAATTAGCTCAGTGAAGAATGGAAACCGGTGTATCAACTTTTCGAGCAACTCCGCATTGCAGCGTTCCAAAGCAAAGCCAACTCCAAACCACGCCGGTACAACATGACGGCTCTGCATCCAACCAAACACCCAGGGAATCGCGCGAAGATTACCGAGACCACGTTTGGCGCCTCGCCGTGTAGGCCGGGAACCGATCCTCACGTGTTCCAATTCCCTGACCGGAGTTGCTTCCTCGAAATAGGTCAGCACTGCTTCGTTCTCGGCAATCTTTTCTCGATAGAACTCAAACGCCTCTTGAGACATTTTCTCCAGCGCGGCTTCACTCTCATGGTCCAAATCTTCGCTATTATCCGTGCGAGACAGCACTTCCAGCGACGCTGCAATCATCAACTCGAGGTTTCGCTCCGCGAGTATCCGGTCCGAGTATTTCCAGTTCATCACTTCGCCTTGTTCGGTGATCTTCATCTGGCCCGTGAACGCGCCTTGCGGCTGCGCAATGATCGCGTGATGCGTTGGTCCACCGCCGCGTCCGACTGTTCCTCCGCGTCCATGAAACAACGTGAGCTTTACATTGCACTCGGCAGCGACTCGATGCAACGCGCGATGGGCCTTGTATATCTCCCACGTGCTGGTGAGCATTCCGCCATCCTTGTTGGAATCTGAGTAGCCAAGCATCACTTCCTGCCGCCGGTCCCACGAGTCGAGCAAACGAGCGTAGTCGGAGCTGGTCCACAAATTCCGGCAAATCTCCGGACAGTTACGCAGATCCTCGATCGATTCAAAGAGCGGCACAGGCATCACGCCCGGATCGGAGCCGTTCGTGGAAGCCACTTGTACTCCGCTTAACTCAGCGAGCGACACCAGCGCGGTGACGTCTGTGGCGGACTCTGCTCCGCTAATGACGTAACTACGAATCGCTTCGGGTGGATAGGCGCGCTTCAACTCGCTAACCATCCTCAGTGAGTCAACCAGGTTAACAGTTTCTTTCGACGGCGCGGGTGGAAGCGCACTCTCGGCAACGTTTGAGAACTCGAGCAACGCGCGTTTGTGAACGCTCGCATGCTCTCGAACGTCGAGCGTGTGTAAGTGGAAGCCGAAAGTATCTACCTGACGAAGCAGCGGATCGAACAAGAACCTCGCGACACGTTCGCCGCCATTTGCAGAGAGACCTTGACGCGCGAGACTCAAATCCTCGTGGAACTCAATTGCGTTCTTGTATGCACTCGCGTGATCAGGCTCGTCTCGCGCCAGGACCAGTCGGGCCAACACATAATCGAGAAAACGCCGGTAGACTTCCTGCGGCGGATGTCTTTCCGGATTGAGCTCAGGCGCGGAGATAGTCGTCGCGTAAGAGTCGAGTGCTGCCTGGAGTTCGGTTGAGGCCGGCACCTGAAACGTCGAAGGACTGAGTTGCCAGATCAAATCGTTTACTCGCTCGACGTAATAACCGAGAATCGTTTCGCGAGCGATCTGTAAAGCATCTCGCGTGCACTCGGGCGTAACCAGGGGATTGCCATCGCGGTCACCGCCAATCCACGAACCAAACCGCAATACGCGAGGCAACACGTTCGCCGGTAACTCGTCACCATAAGCTTCACGGAAATCGTCGGCCAACTCGTCATAGAAAGCCGGCAAGGTCTCAAACAAGACAGTCGGATAGTAATCGAGGCCCATCCTGATCTCGTCGCGCACTGTCGGCTGGCGGCGTCGTACTTCATCCGTCTGCCAGAGCGCAGTTATCTCCGCGAGGATAGCCTGCTCGTGTTGTTTTGATTCTCGCTCGGTCAGTGGCAGTCGATCTAATTGTTCGAGCTCTGCGGCGATACGCTGGCGCTTGAATAGCACAGTGCGTCGCGCAACTTCGGTGGGATGAGCAGTGAATACAAGCATGACTTCGATCTTCGCCAACCACTCGAGTACTTGTTGTTGAGTGATGCCGGCATCACGCATACGCCGCAGCGTGCCCAGAAACGATCCTGGTTGGGCCAGCAATTCAGACGACGCCTGGGCAGCGCGGCGTCGACGTTTGCGATGATTGGTTTCAGCGAGGTTCGTCAGCTCGAAATAGATAGCGAAAGCTTTTGTCATCTGATGCGCTTCAGCGACATTCAACTGACTCACAATACTCTCTGCTCGCTGGATCAAGCGTCGCTTGTTATCCAGGTGGTGTCCTGACTGCGCATATAACTCGCGATGCTCAATCAACAGCAGGCGCAGCTCTTCAACCGCCGAGAAGAACTTATCGCCGACCTGTTCCTTGAGTACTTTGCCGAGCAGACGGCCAAGCGAACGCACATCCCGGCGCAAAGGAGCTTCCTTCAGGTCGCGATCATGGCTGGTGAGCTCCGCCAGCCGCGCCGCCTGATCGTCTACATTCCAGAGCCGAGACATCCGCTTATCCATACCACGTGACACGGAGGCTGTCACGCCACTTGACATAGTGTGAATATGACACTATCTTAGTGTCAGCTAGACACCATGGAGGTGACGAACATGATAGGCTTTGTGAAGGTACCGCCAACCACCTACGTTCTCCAGTTCAAACACGGCCGGGTTAAGAGACAGGGTACGGGTCTTTCCTTCGTTTACTATGCACCGACATCCACCATCGTTGCGGTCCCGATGGCCAGCGCCGATGTTCCCTTCGTCTTTCAGGAAGCTACGGCCGATTTCCAGACCGTTACGATTCAGGGCCAGCTGACGTACCGGGTTGCCGACCCCACGCGTCTGGCGTCCCTGCTCGACTACAGCATCGACCAGCGCGGCGCCTACTATTCCGAGGACCCACGCAAGTTGCCGGAACGACTTATCCACACTCTCCAGTCGCTGACCCGCGCAATCACGCAGCGACTAACCCTCAAAGACGCTCTGGTCAGTTCGGATGCCATCGTCGCGGAAGCGTTGGCTCAATTGAGAGAGTCCGAAGCGGTCTCAACTCTCGGAGTCGAAATCCTGAGTCTGTCTATTCTCGGCATCCAGCCGACGCCCGAGACAGGCCGCGCCCTGGAGGCAGAAGCTCGCGAGGAACTACAGCGCCGCGCGGACGAAGCGATCTATGCTCGCCGCAATGCCGCGGTGGAGCAGGAAAGACTGATCAAGGAAAGCGAGCTCAACACCGAAATCGCCGTCGAAGAGAAAAAACGCCAGATTCGTGAGACGCAAATGGCCGCGGAGATAGCTGTTGAAGAACAGCGGTCACAACTCATCGATCGTCGCGTAGAAAACGAACACAAGGACGCAGACAGCCGGGCTTACACGCTGACCGAAACGCTCAAACCGTTGCGTGATCTCGATTGGAAGAAATTGATGATGCTCGGTGGAAAGAACACTGATCCCAAAGCGATGGTCGCACTCGCGTTCCAGGAGATGGCTGAGAATGCTCGGAAGATCGGTGAGCTCAATGTATCTCCGGATCTGCTGAGATCGTTGATTAGCAGTACTGGGAAATAGCCATGTACAAGAAGCTCGTCATCGTTACGCGCAAAACACGATTGCAGGAGCTGGAGGAGCGCCTCAACACGCGGTCGCAGGCGAAGTTCTACATCGAGCATGCCGGCGGCGACTTTGCCGATTACGAGCGTGAAGACGATGCTTACCGGTCGTCGTTGGAAGTGCTCCGCCGCTCACTTGAGTTCGAGATGCCGCAGCAATTGGTTGATCGCCTGCTTGTCCCAACGTTCCGGTTTCAAAACGAGGATCTGGTTGTAACGTTGGGACAGGACGGGCTCGTGGCAAACACTGCGAAGTATGTGATGGCGCAGCCAATCGTGGCGGTCAACCCGGAGCCTGAAAGATTCGACGGCATCTTGCTCCCTTTTTTGCCGGACCAGGCACGACGCGCGGTGGCAAAGGTGATCGAGGCAAAGGCGACAATTCGCGAAGTTACCCTCGCCGAGATCGCGCTGCAAGACGGTCAACGATTACTCGCCTTCAATGATCTCTTCATTGGCGCTCGCAGCCATGTGTCGGCGCTTTACCGAATCAGCTGCGGAAAGAAAACGGAGGTTCAATCGTCCAGTGGCGTGCTGGTGTCGACTGGTGCGGGATCGACGGGCTGGCTGTCGTCTGTATTCAACATGGTATCCGGTGTTGCCAGCTTTCGTGGCGGAACTGTGGTCGAGCCGGTTCGAATGCCGTGGGAAGATCGTCGTCTGATCTATGTGGTGCGCGAACCTTTCGTAAGTCGTCACTCTCAAGCGAACCTCGTGACTGGAATGCTTGAGTCTGGACAGGCACTCGTGCTGGAATCCCTGATGCCTTCCGGAGGAGTGGTATTTAGTGACGGCATGGAAGCCGACTTTCTTCAATTCAACTCCGGTGCAACCGCCACCGTGCGCGCGGCCGAGCAACGAGCGCGTTTGGTGGTCGCATGAAATCAATGCAAGTCACAGTCGACATCGTGATCTTCACGATCCAGGAAGGGATTCTCAAAGTGCTGCTTATCAAGCGGCGTATCCCTCCGTTTGTTGGGCAGGCTGCGATTCCGGGCGGGTTTGTTCTCGAAGACGAGGATTTGGACCAGGCTGCGCTGCGAGAGCTGGGAGAAGAAACAGGTGTCTCGGATGTTTACCTCGAACAGCTTTATTCTTTCGGTAAGCCGGATCGCGATCCTCGAGGCCGAGTAATCACTGTCGCATACTTCGCTCTCATCTCACCGGATCGAAACCTAACGGCCGGCAGTGATGCGGCGGCAGCGGAATGGTATTCCATCGATCGGCTCCCGCCGCTTGCCTTCGATCATGCGACGATTCTCAACTATGCCCTGGAGCGACTACGCAACAAACTCGAGTACACGACTGTAGGGTTCCAATTGCTTCCACAAAAATTTACGCTCACTGAGCTGCAGGAAGTTTATGAAGCAATCCTGGGGAAGAAACTGGACAAGAGAAATTTCCGGCGCAAGATGGCGGTCCTCGGAATCCTGAAGCCTCTCCGTGAACACCGGCGCGGCGGTCAGCGCCCGGCGCAACTCTATCGTTTTGTCGCGTCTCGCTTTGAGAAACTCAAAGACAAAGGAATCCTCTTCCCTTTCTGACGAAACAAATACGCTGACGGCGTTCGCTAATATCAGCCCAGGGTTGGAGCGGCAGCGACAACCATAAAACTGCGGGTGCCTTACGATCAGTACTTCCGACTATTTCGTGTGCCGCCGGGTTGTGGTTGTTGCAAACATGCTTCTGCGATCGCAAGCATTGTTAGCGCGCGAAGATTCTTGTCGGAAAGTCCACCTGCCTGAAGCAACGCAT
The DNA here is from genome assembly GCA_035275005.1 of Pyrinomonadaceae bacterium. Taxonomy (GTDB): domain Bacteria; phylum Acidobacteriota; class Blastocatellia; order Pyrinomonadales; family Pyrinomonadaceae; genus PSRF01. The sequence goes on from DATENQ010000583.1 coordinate 7,037, forward strand.
CTTCAGGTGATAACTTGAGTAGTGAACGAAAAACGTTTTCAGGGCTGAAACCAGGAGCTTGAATTGCTGCATAAACTCCGTATTCTTTTCCTTCGATTTTTCTCATGACGACCGAATTACTAAAGTCAGGCGCCTCGATTCGGTTGATAACTTTCACGGCGTCGCTGATCACCAGGATAGAGGAATTAAGATCAATCTTCAGATATAAGTAAGCAACGGCTAACAAGCTGCGCGCGGTCATGACAGTATTCGGGGCTTTCAGAGCTGCTTGATGAACTTCATCGAGGACTCTTCGAGCCTGGCTCTCACTCTCGATCGAAGTAAGCAATTCCCTGGCAATCTCAGAGTAGAGATATGTTCGTTGATCGAGTTCGTCGACATTAGTTGCTAGCCGCCTGGCATCTTCAAACCGCTTTTCCTTTATCGCACTTTGAGTGCGCCAGAAGTAGATCCAAATGAGAACCTCTTGACGAACTTTGGAGTCACTAATCTTGTCGCAAGCCGAGAGAACGTCTTCGAGGCTTACGGTATCTGAGGCGCGCAGTAAAAGCTGCACCAGTAGATAATCGTGCCTGTTCAGATTTGGCTCTTTTTCGGCCAGCTTAACCTGCTCACTAAAGGATAGTGTGGTTGGTGGCGTTGAATCGCCGACTTTTGCCGTTAACCTAACCTGAGTTGGCGGCGAAAGCAGGCTGAAGAGGGACTCACGTGCCCCATGAGAGGCTTGCGATAACTCGGGCTGCAAGTTCGCAATTTGAGGCTCTAAACGTGTCAGGGCGAGCCATAGTTGTTGGATTGCTCGGAAGTCCAAACCGCTCGCTGCGGTGCTCTGGGATGTCGCTTTGGCTTGCGTCAGTATCGCTTCCATAAAGAGACGCTGCAGCAACTTGTTTGGAACAAATCTCGGCGGGACTTTGTACAGTGCGAACGACGGCAGATCAACAACTTCGCGATTACTGCCAAAGGGATAGGCTGATAAATAGAAAAACTCATTCGGCGATTGAGCACGATAGGTATTGAGAGCTTTAAGGTACAACTCATCAGCTAAAGCCTGGTTTGAGTCTGAAAGCTTATAGAGGAATATCGGCAAATTAAGACTTGCCGGGTGGGCGAAACTCCTTTCGGCTAACATCGTCGCCGCTGCGATTTCACCTGGCAACAGTAATAGCGCCGACTCAAGTAGTTTTGAGGCAACCGCAATATTTCGCTGAGAGCCCTTTTGATCGGGATCCTCTTTGTTATCTGCTCGCAACACTTGATCAGTGAGTTCGTCGGCCCACCGCCGGTCGCGTTTAGCAACGGCAGCGATAACCACAAACCGTTGATCGCGCGGCGGGATCGGCGGTCCTGAGACAGTACCGCTTTGGCTTTCGAGCGATTCCTTCAGGTCGCGCTCAGCCAGCTCAAAAGCTTCCTTGAATACTTCGCGCGCCTTGTTTTCGTTTTGGAACCAGAGAACGTCCGCTGCTCTAACGAGAACGGCAATACGGCTTGAGGTTTTGTCCAGCAGCTTTGCGGCGTCGACCTGTTGCTGAATGAGCGTAACCGCATTATTGGTACTACACCAGTGAGAGTTCGGATTGGGGCCTACTCGCTTTTGCCCTACGACAAAACGTGTTGTTGGCAACACCAGTATGGTAAGGAACATGAAGGACCAAATTCGAAGGAATCGTTGTTGCTTCATCAAAACCTCTATCGGCCTTTGAAGTAGTATCCACTCCGGTAAACCAATCGTAGATTTTCCGTTTGCTTTCCTTTGTTGACGGCTAGCCTAATTCGCCGATAGGAGCCGCCTGCCTGGTCTTCCTTTTGAGGAACATAAGTCACCAGGTATTGCGATCGAAGTTCAGTCGCAATCTTTTTAAAAGCTTCGTTGAGATCCTCGTTACGTTTTGGCGCGAAAAACCTGCCCCCTGTTTCAAATGAAAGCCGCTTCAGAGTTTCTCGGTTCACACCATCTGACAATGAGGAGTCACCAACGCCGATGGCATAAACGATAGCATCGGACTGTATAGCCGCATCGATGGCTTCGTCTAGACTTGATCGACTGCTCGTATCGTTTCCGTCAGTAACAATGACGATTATTCTGCGGGCATCCACCGAAGCAGGTTTAAGGACGTTCCGACATGACTGCGCGATAGCATCCCATATAGCGCTCGTGTAACTTAAGAAGCCGGCAGCGGGTTTAGTTCCAACCGGCAATATCGTTCCCGATCCTTGATAACCGATTACACCTCGAATTGTCTTCACCCGCTCAAGTGCTTGTTGAGTTGCAGATAGATTTGAGGTGAGGGGTTGCTCAAGGAAAGGATCCGCAGCGAAGGATATTAACGCTACCTTATCATCGCGGTTTTGGAGAACCGATTCCACAAAGGCACGAATGGTCGTTTTCTCAAGCTCTAAAGTAGTTTTTTGCGAGCCGCTGATATCCACCAAAATGGCTACATTGAGCGCGCGATTAGTTTCAGATTCAAATAACAATATCTTTTGCGCTTTTCCATCTTCAAATAATTGAAGGTCTTCGCGAGTCAGATTAGTTATTAGCCGATTATCACGATCGAATGCAGTAAAAAACAGGTTGACGAGGTTCGTATCGATCCGCAGGATCTCATCGGCCGCGTCTTGGCCGTTTGTCTGTAGACTAAGGAGTGATAACACGCCGAGCGCTGCAAAGTATTGCAAGGCTTTTCTGTTGAAGTTGAACATGGATAAGGTTTAATTCCCTGACCAGGCCGGGAATATCTTAGTTGAATATAGCCGGATCCCGGACAACTGGCTTTCCATCGATAATCGAAAAATAGAAAGTCAGCTTTCCCGTAAAACATACTGGATTTTCATCTTCGCTGCTATTGAAATCAAATACCCATTGTTGAAGTGCCGCAACAGTGGCTTGCGCGATCAATGGATGTGGGGCCTCTAATATTTCCACTGATTTCACATTCCCATTTTCACTGATTAATATTTTGGCGACCGCGACACCAGTTGTTGACGATGTGAGGGCGTTTTGTGGAAACTCCGGTAATACTTTTTTTATCGCATGGACGCGGAGAGTTTTTTCGAGAACGGTACCCTCAACACACATCTTCGGGGCACAAGATTGAGCCGAAAATAATAGGAAGACAAGTCCTGGCAGGACGATAAAATATTTCCTGGATGTTAACAATTTAGGGTTCGTTGTCGCGCTGTATTGTTTGAAATATTTCCTGCTCGCCATCCTTCGATAACATTCCAACCCACGAGGCACTTACGCGCCCTTCGTTATTTAACTAGAGCAACGTAGGAGTTGCGGAACCTTTATCTCAGCGAGTTCTACCTCTTTTATATCAGTCACAAAGAGATTTAATGATTCCAGGTGGTCCCGCCATTTTCTCAGCCCTCAGGGTGTCGTAACAACTTCAAGTCCAGAACCACGCCAATCCTCAATCTCACCGGCGAGTACATCAACCTGCTTGAATCCTGAGTTTATAAGCGCAGTGCGCCTGATGAAGCTCGCCTGTTTAGTCCCATCGCAAGCGCAATCTACCAGGACGATTCGATCTGACTTCGAAAGCTCGTCCGCAGCCCTGACCTCTAATTCGTCTCCGGGAATGTTGATGGCGGAGGCGAGATGCCCCTTGTGAAAACGCGCTCGGCTCCGAAGATCAACGATCCTCAATTGATCACGTCGCGCAACCAGCAATGCTTTGAGTTCGAGAGGGTCGAGTAGATCGGTTTCAGGTGCGCGGGAGTTGGGCGCTGTAACCGCCGTCCCAGAAGGTGGGGTCGATTGGTTTAGCTTCTTCGTATCATGAAGTCCCTTGTATATAAGATGTACGGCTAACACTGAGATCGCGCCGACTATTACAAGATTTATTATTAGCCGGTATGAGATCGGATTTTTGAATCCTCCAGAGTTGCCCATGAGGAGTAATCCTATCTTGGCAGATCGTCCTGCCACTTTTGGTACAGACGTGACGGCACAGATTACCGAGTACCTGCCCCTTAGCAATACTAACCTGTATGATGCTGGCGAGAATTAACGCCAGCATCTATCCAGATCCTCATATACAGAGTTTACTCTCAGTTAATCAGTCATCGTTACATTCAGGCAATGATTGACCACCCGACTGGCACATGGTGTGTCCGAATTGATCTAACGATAAGGTGCATGGTGTGCTAGCGCGAGCGCAGTACCAATCTTGTGCACCTATCGCCCAAGCGCAGGTGCCGCATCCGGCATTTGCAGCAGGGCTCCTCGGAAATGAGACTATCGCCAGACTGAGTAGAAGCAATACTAAGAGACTAACGCGAGTGAATAAGGGAGAGGCCAACCCTTTCAATCGGGTCTGCATGGTGAATACCCCCAAATGGTGGAATTGGTAAGCGATAGAACTTTACTGTAGATTTATCTTTTTCTGTAAAGAATGCTTTTACGCGTGTCCAGTTCTTTCGTTTTGGGAGGACTCCTTTTTGATCCGATGACTTATGTAGATTTGCGTTCGAATAGGAGGTGTGCGAGCGCGAGACACGCGGCGGCAAGAGCAAGAGAGTAGAGTCTATAGCCTGGTATTCTCGCGCTGGTGAGATCCTGGTACTTCCAGAGTTGATAGAGCAGCGGGTTGTAGAGCCAGTGGTTATAACCGAGGTTGTATAGGTAAAAGAGGCCCGCGCCTGTCCCGATGGCCACTACGTACGCAAGGTACTTGTTTCGCAGCAAGATATTGAAAGCAACTACCAACGCAGTCATAAAAATAATGCCGGGCACAACCACCACGCCGTCGATGATCAAATAGGCTGCGAAATCGATGGGCGTATGACCTCTCAGGAATTGCGTCACGATTGTAGATAAGCTACCCACCACCACCAGCGAAAGCGCCAACAACGTCATCGCCACCCACTTTGATATCAGCAAGACACTGTTCGGCGCGGGCGCGGACCATACGACTGGTTCGATCTTCAATTCTCGATCGCGATGCATTGCTTCGCCCGTGTAAAAAACGATCACACAAGCCAGGAACAGTAACAGCATATTTGCTGTGTTACTCGCAGACGTGACGGAATACGAGATCTCAGGCGCAATTCCAGAAAAAGGAACCGACAAAAAAGAAAGGAAGATCGCCAACGGGATAAGCACGAGGAAACCACGTTCCGCTCGAAGCAGTCGAAACTCAACGCCAATCGCCGCGAGTATTTTGAAGAGAGTCGCGGATGGTCCGCACGTTGAAGTGACTTTCGGGAGTGGTATTCGCTCACGCACCGGCGACACTTCGCCAGGTAAGTCGATCAATCCATGCGAGGGAGCACTGTAAGCGATCTGGGCAGGCGCCTCCGAAAGCGTCAGCTTTGTGAAATGCTCCATTCCCTTCTCCTGCGGATCGATCCGAAACCGGAAGTAAACAATCAACAAGAGCAGAGCCGAGATAATGATCATCGACGCGCGGTTTGCGTACGCCGCAGGACCATACATCACGACATACTGATTGAGGAAATCTGCGCTGCGAGACCAGACGTCAGCACGAAGTCCGAACTGCGCACTCCAACCGAAAGGATCAGAGATTACGCCCACGATTGTGGGTAGAGTTTTCAACAATATCTGATACCCGATAAACACCGGGTAAAAACACGCTGCCAGCCCGTAAACTACTTTTGCATTGCGAGTAAGTGTGCCGGCGGCAAAGTAAATAGCGGCCAGGACCAGGTGAGAAATCACCACAACGATAAAGAAGTGTTTGAAGTAAGGAACAACTCGCACGGGTAGGGTGACCATTCCCGAAAATGGAACCCATTGAAGCAGAAACATCGTGATGATAAAGGTCGATTGGCAACAGACAAGCACAAAGAAGTTGCCGAAAAACTTTCCGAGCAGATACGAGGCGTGGCCAACCGGCTTCAATAAGATCAGCGGTGACACACCGAGACGGAAATCCCTGATAACAGGATCGCCCATGATGACGGCCGTGAATATCGGAAGTCCCAAAATAAACGAGAAGCCTCCGAGATTTCTTTGAATATAAAACTCGCTGTTGGTGGCCCAACCTCTTGCCACAGCCGGTCCCCATCCCCACCACAACACTGCATTCGCGCTGAACAAGATCATCAACGCGTACGGAGCAACTCGCTTTGTGTTCAGGAGTACTTCGTTAGTGAAGACTGCCGCGAACGAAGTTGGTAAGAGACTTCTCATACTTGGATCCATAACTGTAGGGGCGGCATTCCGTGGCCGCCCGTTTCGCGCGTCACAAAACGACGGGCG
>DATENQ010000584.1:0-5758 GCA_035275005.1 Pyrinomonadaceae bacterium
CGGCGGGTGGCCACGGAGTGCCACCCCTACAAAAAAGACCCGGGCGTTATTGTAGGGGTGGCACTCCGTGGCCACCCATCGCCGCCCAATTCACGTTGGAATTACTTCACGGTCGCTAACATCTTCTCGAGGCCAAGTGCATCTTTGGTTAGTCCATCAAGCACGCCTTTCGCCTCGTCGCCGATTGGCGGATCGTGACTCTCCTCTCGAATCGCGTTGAGGATCTCGCCGCACACAAACTCTTTCGTCATCTTCGGCACGTCCGCACCGCGACTCATGTCGGTATCGATCGTCGTCGGCAACACTGTGATTACTCTAACGCCGTGCTCTGACAGGTACGCACGCAACGCCTGGCCCAACGACAACAACGCCGACTTCGTCGCGCAGTACGTGCCGACGATCGGTAGATTCACTTTCGCAAACGCGGTCGCTACGTTGACGATCATTCCTTGACGCTTTGCGATCATCCCCGGCGCAACAGCGCGCGTCACGCGCAGCACGCCGAGATAGTTGACTGCCATCTCTTCTTCAATGCTCGCGAAATCCATCGTGAGCGGATTGCCAAAACCCGCGAACCCAGCGTTGTTAATTAGAATGTCAACCGGGTCGAGTTGCGCCATGGCCTCAACGTCTCGATCGCTCGTCACGTCCAACCGCACCGGCGTCACGCGCTCCAGATTGAGCGCCTCGCGATCTTCACGCTTGCGCATTCCGGCAATCACTTCCGCAGCGCCCGCGTCGACAAACGCCGTGACCAGCGCACGGCCGAGCCCGCGACTCGCTCCGGTGATTAGTACTCTTTGGCCTTCAATCTGCATGCACGTCAACCTGATTGCTGCGTCGCATTCGCGCGAGTTGGTAAAGAGCCGCGCCGATGATGCCCCAAACGAATATCAGTTCAATGGAAGTCAACGATTGACCATTTATCCGTTGACTGAGTGTCTGAGAGCTCAAAACCTCCACATCCTGACGCAACTGAATCACGATCATCAAGCCCATCGCGATCAGCGATACAACTGCCGCCGCCTGCTGCAAGCGACGCGGCAGGTTGATCTCGATCTCGCTCGCAAGCCCCGGGTTCAGCCGCGGGAGAAACAGAAATACTAAGCTGTGAATGAAATAAAGCACGACCAGCGCAAACACTGCAACGTTCAGCGCGAGTGAAAGCTGCCCGCTGATTAACAAAATCGCGCAACACAGCAGAGTGAGCGTCAGCGCGCGGATTGGCGTCGCGGTGGTTTTGTTGATGAATCCGAGCCAACGCGGCGCGAGACCGTCTTCGACGAACATGATCGCGAGTCGCGAAGGAACGAAGATCGTGCCGTTAAGCGCTGTCATAATCGCGGCGATCGCGCCGATGGTGACAAACATCGCCGCGCCCGCGGGCAAGTAGCTGGACGCCACTTCAGCCATCGGCGCGCTGCTCTCCTGCAGGCGCCCGCCCGGCAACACGCCGAAGGAAACGATCGATGTGAAGACGTAGAACAACGCCGTGATCGTTATGCCTTTCAGCAGGATTCTCGGCAGTCGACGCGTGCTGTCTTTCACTTCGCCGGCCGTTTGCGCGATCGATTCGAAACCGGCGTAAGCGAAGAACAAAGGCAACAGGCTGGAACCGAAACCACTCGCGCCGTGCGTAAAGAATGGCACGTAGTTAGAGCTCTTAAGCATGAACAGACCGGGAACGATCAGCACGAGCAGCGCCAGACATTTCAACGCCGACATCAATACCTGAAAACGCCCAAACCAGCGTATGCCGATCACGTGAATCAAGTAGAAAATCACCAGAGCAGCCAACGCGAGCGGGAGGCGAAATCGCTGCCCGTCGATGCGATTGCCACTCAGGGCAATCAGGTAACCGGCCATGGCATTGGCGAGGTAAGCGCCCGCGCCAATGTACGAAATGATTTTGAGCCAGCAGCCTACATATGCGAGACGAAGGCCTTTCACGGTGCGCGAGATGTGCAAATACTCGCCGCCTGGCTCGCGACCGAGTGGCGTCGAAAGGTACGCGGCGTAAGGAATCGAAGTCGCGAGAATCGCGGGCGTGAGGACCAGATAACCGAGAATCACGCTTGGCCCAGTCAGCGCCCACGCCTGGCTCGTAACCTGAAAAATCCCCGCGCCAATGAGAATACCGATCAGCGCCGCATACGACTCCAGCGTGCCGAGATCGCGCCGCAACCGCGAAGATAAATCTGGAGCAGGATTTTGCATGATCAGGTATTAGCCGCAGATGAACGCAGAAGAACGCAGATCAGCGTTTATTCGCGTTCATCCGCGGCTTAATTTCTGTTCATCAGCTCATTCGATGGCAACGTTGGGTCGAGGACTTTGTGCGCGCTCTCGACGCCCGCGACCGGAAGTTTCGATGAGTCGATCAACCCGAGCTGCGCGAGCACTGACGCCTGGTCCCAGTAAATATGTTCGTGCGCGAGTTTGCCGTCGCGGAAGTGAACGATCACGACCAGCGCAACCTTCACGTGTTTCCCAGTCGGCTCAACGCCAGGCAACATCCAATCCATCTTGCTCGTGTGCGTAAACTCGAAAACCATCTCGTCGACGACGCGATCGACGCCGATCGTGCGTGACACCGGCGTCATCGCCGTGTCAGCGGGCATCTGCGGAATGAATCGCTGCGAATAGAACTCGCGCAGCTCCTCATGGCCCACGCCACCAGTCATCACGGGCACGTGGTTCACGTAAGAATCAGCGACCATCGTTTCGAGCGTGTCGTCAGTATTGCGCGTGGCGAACTCGTATTTCACGTGGTCGTCCCAACGCGCGGAGAGAGTCTGTTGCGCCGCAGCCATGCCGGCGCCCGCGAGATTGTGCACGAAGAATTCGAGCGTGCGCAGATTCGCAAGCTCGGCGGCGGCAGCGTCGTAGTGCTCGCCTCCCTGTCGCCCGAACGCGTGGTCCATGCCTTCGTAGTCATAAATAGTTACCAGCGGATTTCCATCGAGCGCCGCGTGAATCTGCGCCTGCGCTTCGGGCGGGCAAAACTTGTCGTTCTTCGCAATGTGCAAGAGCAACGGGCTGCTGAGGTTGTCCGCTTCATCGAGATTCTTTTCGATACTGACGCCGTAGTATCCGACAGCGCAGTCAGGCTTGAAGCGCGCCGACAACAGGTACGCGAGCTTCCCGCCCATGCAAAAACCCACCGCGCCGACGCGACCATTGCACAAACTGCTGCGACGAAGAAACTCGACTGCCGCCGCCGAGTCTTCCGCGGCCTTCTCTTCGTCAATCGCCTGGTAAAGCTCGATCGCTCGGTTCCAGTCGTCGCCTTTGTCGGTGAGCTCGATGCCCGGCTCGATGCGCCAGAAAAGATCCGGACACAGCGCGACGAAACCATGCGACGCGTACCAGTCAGCGACGCTGCGCATGTAGGAATTCACGCCAAAGATTTCCTGAATCACGACGATCCCTGGTCCATAACCGCTCGCGGGTATGGCAAGGTAGCCGTCGAACTCGCGTCCATCGAAAGATTTGATTGTCGCCATAATTTTTTAGCCACAGATTACACAGACGACACAGATTCAGACAAGAATCCGTGTTAATCCGTGTCATCCGTGGCCCAATTTTCCTGAACCCACTCCTTGCCCGCATTGCAAACGCTCAGGAAGTTGCACATGCGGCAGTGAGGCGCAGTCTTAACAGGAAACAGCGCCGGGTCGGCGGAAAAGATCGTGCGCTGCATCCCGAGATCGACTGCCTTCTCGACGCGTAACGGCTCCAGCAACTCATCCGCGAGGTGCACTTCGACGTTCGGATCGAGAAAGTGCAGCGTGACGCGAATCTTTGCGTTCGAGAGCAACGGCAATAGCTCGCGCACCGCCAGTGCATACGCTTGCATCTGCAATTGATAATCTTCCGCTGCAATCTTGAGCGCGTCTTCGAGCGACGGGTGCCGGTTGATCGGTTTCGGCGGCGGCGCTTCCTCGAAATCGAAAGCGAATTGACCGCCTTTCGGCGAGCGAATCCGCACCGGCTGTGGCTCGCGTGGCACTTCGGATTTATCGTAAGCGATGCGGTTTGTTTTGAAGTCGATGATCTCGATCACCGGCTCGCCTGTGGCGGTGTGCGTGATCAGTAGTTTGTCGATGATGCCGAACAATATTCCGAGGCGGCGGCGCAAACGAAAACCGAGCTCGCTCCAGAGACCATCCGCTCCGGCGGGACGAGGTGAGTTTTGCTCGTGGATCTTTGGCGCAGCTTCGACGCGTTTGAAGACGTTGCTGGCGAGATAGTTCCGCGCCAGACGCATCAACTCTCTGAGCGCGGCTTCGCGATCGATCTCGACAAAACGATCGGAAAGCTGAGCCTGGCGTAGTCGCACTACTTCATCGAAGCTCTGTTGCAAACATTCTTCGGCGCTTTGATCCGCCGTGTAGCGTTCGCAAAAACGATGAATCACCGAGCCCTTTAAAGTGGCAGTCAGATTCGCGGGAGGTTCGGGTGCTTCGGCGTTATTCCAGATCGCCATCTGTTCCGCTGAGGGCAGTTGCAACACGCGATCGAAGTAATACTGCCGCGGGCAACGCTGATAGTTGATCAGCTGCGTTACGCTGAAGCGGTGAATCGCGTCGCCGCTCTGTGGGCCAATCACGCGGATGAGCGGAAAGGCTTCGTTCAGCGAGTCGGCCGAGTGCATCGGCTTCTGCAAGGGTTCGTCGGGTGGGGGCTCGAAGTCTTCGGGTTCCTCAGCAAGGTTTACCGTGAGTTGCAGTTGAACATCTTCGTCGAAGTGAACCAGGCCGCTCGTTCGACGGTCGCCCAGATCAAGCGACTGCCAGATCCACTTGAGCCACGAATCGTTCTTCGTTCCGAGGGTCGCGATCTCTTCAGTGACGCCGGAAAGAATTAAACGATCTTCAGCGCGCGAGGCGGCGACGTAGAGCAAGCGCATACTCTCGAACTGTTCGCGCCATGCATGTCGCTTCTCAAAGTTTGAGTACGTGCAACCGGCAACAAGATTGCCGCGCCCGTCGGGAACTTTTAGCGTCAAGCCCTGGTGACGATCGAGCAGAAACCAGTTGTCTGTGGCTACACGTGAGAGGCGCTGAAGATCAGGAATGATTACGATCGGAAACTCGAGGCCCTTCGCCTGGTGAATCGTCATCAAGCGCACCGCATCCGCAGCTTGATCGATCTGTCCTTCGCTTTCACGACTGCCGATCGCCTCGAAGTCCTCGACATAACGCACGAAATCACGAATCAGATGTGTGCCCGAGCTCTCAAAACGTGCAGCCAATGTAAACAGGCGTTCGACGTTCGCGAGACGCTGGGCGCCGTCGAAATTGGCTGCCACAACGGTCATATACTCCGATTCCGTGACGGCGTAACGCAGCAGATCCTGAATTGGATAGTGATGCCTGCGATCGACCAGTTCGCTAATCAACTTCGAAGCGCGATCGAGCAGCTCGTGCTCTTCGTCACTGATGAAGGCTATTTCCGTGTGATGACGCAACGCAGTGTAAAGCTTGCGCGTCGCTGAAAAGCCGCGCATCGGATCCGTGTTATCAACTTCATCGAGCGTCGGCGCGCATCGCAATGCCAGCAACGCATTGTCTGACAAACCACAAAGCGGAGAACGAAGCACGGCGGCCAGCGCGATCTCGTCCGTCTTGTTGTCGAGAAAGCGAAGCAGTTGGATCAGGTCGGTTATCTCTTCGCGTTCGTAGAAACCTCGCCCGAGCACCGTTTGATAAGGAATGTTCGCGCGCCGAAACACTGACTCGTAAATCTGCACCTG
>DATENQ010000585.1:0-3161 GCA_035275005.1 Pyrinomonadaceae bacterium
ATCGTTTGACCCAGATCGAGACGCGCGATTTCGCGAGCGATCTCCAGGCCGTACTCGATATCTTCTCGTTCCTGTTTCGACGGTTCGCGACGCGTGAGCGTGCCGCTCTGCGGTAACGAGTCCTGCAGGAAGCATGTCGAATCAACCAGCTCGATCCCCTCGCTCTGCAGCTCTGAAGCGATAGCGCCGATCAGCGCGTCGGTATTGCGTCGCGGCAGTCTCAAAAGCACCTTCAACATTCGTGCATCAGGCACCGCACGGCTGAAGATCTGAACGTGCTTCACCTGCCCGGCCATGATCGCCTTCTCCACGCCTTCTTCCTTGAAGAAACGAATCATCCGGCCGAGCTGCCCGATGCCGACCCACTTCACGCGTTCGGCACGCTGGTCCATCTCCGGATCTGTCTCCTCGCGGATCGCGGCCACAACCAGCGGCACACCCGACTGGCGCGCACCCTCCACGACCATGAAAGGAAACTTGCCGTTGCCCGCGATCAATCCGAACTTCATTTGGTAACGCCGCGCTGGGAGGCTTCGATGAAGCGAAGCAAATCGGACACTTCAGGAGAGTCAGTAATCTCTTGCTGGATACGTTCAACCGCCTGGGTAGTGTTGAGCTTGGCCGATAGTAGCAGGTGAAACGCGTGATGAAGCGAGTCGATGGTCTCGCGTGAATAACCGCGCCGCTTCATTCCCGTAATGTTTAGTCCGTAACACTTCGCGTGATTGCCGACGGTCAGAGCAAAAGGCAATGCATCTTTGACAACGACAGAATAACCGCCGATATAAGCCTCTTTGCCGACGCGACAGAACTGGTGCACGCCGGAATACGCGCCGATGTTGGCGCGGTCTTCAATCACGACGTGGCCCGCGAGTGTCGCGGCATTGGCCATGATCACGCCGTCGCCGATGATGCAGTCGTGAGCAACGTGGGCCTGGGCCATGATCAGGCAGTCGTCGCCGATTTTGGTGAGCATGCCACCGCCGGCAGTGCCGCGGTGGATGGTGACGAATTCACGGATCTTGTTGCGCGCGCCGATGTGCGTTTCGGATGGTTCGCCTTTGTATTTCAGATCCTGCGAGGCGAGTCCGATGGAGACGAAGGGGAATACCTGGGTGCCGGTGCCGATTGTTGTGCGGCCATCGATGACGCAATGAGATTCCAGTCTCACGCCGTCTCCAAGCTGGGCTTCATCGCCAACGATGCAGTATGGACCAATGAAACAGTCGTAACCGATCCGGGCCCCCGGACCCACAACTGCGGTGGGATGAATGGTGGTCGGGTGAGTGGCTGCGGACATCCTATTCCCTGGGCGCAACAATACTCATGATCTCGGCGTCAGCCGCCAATTGGCCTTCGACTTTCGCTTCACCACGCATGCGCTGCACGCGCGAGCCAATACGCAACGCGGTAACTTCGAGCACCAACGTGTCGCCGGGAACCACCGGGCGACGAAATCGCGCTTCTTTGATGCCTGTAAACAGGACCAGTTTCTGATCGCGATCCTCGATCTCACGTAAAGCCAGCACCGCGCCGACCTGGGCCAGCGCCTCAACAACCAGCACGCCCGGCATCACCGGCGCGCCGGGAAAGTGGCCCTGAAAAAACGGTTCGTTAATACTTACCTGCTTGATGCCTACGATTCGCTCTTTCGGCACCAACTCCACTATTCGATCGACGAGTAGAAAAGGATAACGATGCGGTAGTAGTTTTTGAATCGCCAGTGAGTCGAGAACTGTTTCCATAAAACGAAGGCCGCAAAAGCCAAAGGCACAAACAGGCTTCAGTTTAACCCATTTGTGCCCTTTGTGCCTTTTGATGGCTCTATTCTGGCGGCGTGGTGGTCGTCGCCGCGGTAACCGGATTCTTTGCGTTGAACTCAGCAATGAATGCGCGCGTGATGTCGATGCTGTCGGCGGCGTACAGTAAAGGCACTGACGCAGCGTCGACGATAACATTTATGCCGCGCGCCTTGGCAAAGGCTTCGAGCGCTTTTGCAATCTCATCCTGCAAAGGCGTAAAAAGCTCGGTCCGGCGACGATTGTAATTAGCCTGCGCGTCTTCACTTTTCCGCTGAATGTCTTTTTTCAACTGCTCGAGTTGATCGACCTTGGTCTGCAACGAACGCTGATCGATGGGCGTGCCCGCCGGCGCGGTTTGCAACTTATTGATTTCGTCTTCCAGTTGCTGTCCTCTGGTCTGCATCTGGGTAAGCTCGTTTCTGACTGCCTGAAACTCGCCGTTCAGTTTAGTCAGCACGCTGCTAAACTTCGCGATGCCGGACTTTTGATCCAGAAACAGATCCGTGTAGATCACCGCCATCTTGCTCATCGGCAAGGCCACGGTAGGGGCCGAAGCCTGGGGCGCAGCGGGCGTCGGGGTGGGCTGCGCAGCAGGACGTCCTGCCGGCTGTTGAGCGCTGACTGACATCGCGAATGCGATAACAATCAGCGCGCTAACTGGAAAGAGATGTTTACGCATGATCTTTTCCGATCTATGGCTGCGTCACTGACGCAGTCGCCGGGTTTTTGCTGTTGAACTCGGTGATGAACGCACGAGTTACATCGATGTTATCGGCAGCGTAGACCAGTGGCACGTTGCTGCCATCAACAATCACGGTAATGCCCCGAGCTTTCGCAAAAGCTTCGAGGGCTTTCTGGATGTCCTGTTGCAACGGAAGGAATATCTCCTGCCGCCGCTTGTTGTAAGCCGCTTCGGCGTCTTCAGCTTTGCGCTTGAACTCAGTGCTCATCTGAGCGAGTTGGTCGCGTTTCTGCCGAATAGCATTCGGATCGGCAACGTTCTGAGTGTCGTCGATCTCTTTTGTTAAGGTGTTGACCCGGGTCTGCAAACCCTGCAATTCAGTGCGGCGCGGCTCAAATTCGCGGTTAAGCGTGGCGAGCAGACTATTGAATCTGGCGATGCCTGTTTTCGGATCCAGAAACGCGTCCGAATAAATCATGGCCATTTTGCTGTCCGGAACGGCCACCGTAGCAGTCTGTGGAGCCGTTGCGGGCGGAGCTGCGGGCGTCGTTGGTCTTTGTTGGGTTGGTCTCTGTTGTGCTGACACGCAAAATGCAGCAGCCGTCAGCAAGGCGACCGCAGCGAACGAACGAACTATCTTCATGACTTTCTTGAATTACTCCTTACGTTGAGGGTAG
>DATENQ010000586.1:0-10702 GCA_035275005.1 Pyrinomonadaceae bacterium
AAAACATGTTGCGAACGACGGGCGGCCACGGAGTGCCGCCCCTACAGTTGGCTCATTGAGAACGCAGGACGACGATTGGATCGACTCGCATCGCGCGTTGCGCCGGGATCAAACAGGCAAGCAGCGCTACCAGACCCAGCAGAACCACGATCGCCACAAACGTGAGCGGATCGGTCGGCGTAACGCCGAAGAGCATGTGCTCGATAAAGCGCGTCAGACCAAACGACGCCAGCACGCCAATCGCAACACCGACACTAACCAGCACCAACCCGCGCCCCACGATCAGTTTAAGAATCGCTAAAGGTTGCGCGCCGAGCGCCATGCGAATTCCGATCTCGCGCGTGTGTTGCGCCACTGTGTAACTCATCACTCCGTAAACACCGATCAGAGACAGCAGGAGCGAAACCCCGGCAAAGACACTCAGCAACGTCGTGTTGAGACTCTTGTCGCGCACGGTGTTCTCGATCACGAGATTCATTGTTCGCACGGCGTAAATCGGTTGACCCGAATCGACTGCCTGCACCTCTCTTCTCACCGCCGCGGCGATGTTGTTGCTATCAAGCGTCGAGCGCACCATCAGTGCCAGGTTCCAGCGCATGTCGGGCCAGAAACTCTTCTGCGTGTATGGCGCATACATTTCCGGAACGGGCTTCTGCAACAACCCATAGTTCTTTACGTCGGCCACGACGCCGATCACTGTCGCCCAGCTTTCGTCTTGCACCCGCTTTCCGATTGGATCTTCTCCCGGCCAGATTTGCTTCGCCATCGCATCATTGATGACGACGACAGGCTGCTTGTCATCGCCTTCCTGCTTGTTGAAAAGACGTCCACGCAGCAAAGGAATACCCGCAGTCTGAAAATAGTTGTCGCTAACAACACGCAGCTCGACCAGCGGCGACTCGTTTGGCGGATACGTCTTTCCTTCAACGCCGATGTTGGCGTTGAAGCCACGCTCCTCGATCGGCAGGTGCGAAACAAGACCCGCGGATTCGACGCCGGGCAAGTTGCTCACGCGCTCGAGCACCTGCTGGTGAAAACGAATCGCCGACTCGGCGTCTTTGTATTTGTCTCGCGGCAGGGAGAGTTTCGCGGTGAGGAGGTTCTGCGGTCTTAGACCCGGTTCGACTTCGCGGATACGAAAGACACTGCGAATCATCAATCCGGCGCCAATAAGTAACACGACCGCGGCCGCAACTTCGATGACGACCAAAAGCTGGCGCAACCATCCGCCGACCATACTTTCAGATGCTGCGTTGCCACCTTCCTTGAGTGTTGTTTGCACGTCAGTCTTTCCGGCTTGCAGCGAAGGAATCAGTCCGAAGACGATGCTCGTCAGGATCGACACTGCCAACGTGAAGAGAAGCACGCGCGAATCAATACGTATCTCCTGCGAGCGCGGCAGAAACGGAAACGCGATCTTGCCGAGTACGCCCATGCTCCACCACGCCAGCGCTACCCCCATCGCGGCGCCGGTTACCGACAGCAAAAGACCCTCCGCGAGAAACTGTTGAATCAATCTGGCGCGCCCGGCCCCAAGCGCGACGCGAATGCTGATCTCGCGACGACGCACGGTGGCGCGAGCGAGCAGCAGGTTCGCGACGTTCGTGCAGGCAATCAGAAGCACGAAGCCCACGGCAACCATCATCATCAGGAGTGGTGAACGCACGCCGGCAACCCACAGCTCTTCGATCTGCGTGAGTCGAATGCCACGCCCGTTTTTATACTGCGCTTCCAGTCGTTGGGCGATGGCGTTCATCTGATCCTGTGCCTGAGCGAGCGTGACGCCTGACTTGAGCCGTCCGATCACGAGATATTTGTGCTCGTCTCGATTGAGGCGGTCCTTCTCAGGAAAGACCAGCGGCGACCACATCTGCACAGTGCGATACAAAGACGAAAGCTCGGGCGGCATCACGCCTATGACTGTGTACTGGTGTCCGTTCAAGGGGATCGTCTGGTTGATAATGCCGGGATTCGCTGCGAAGTTACTGCGCCAGAGATCGTCGCTGATTACGACTACGTGCTCATTGCCTGCGACATCTTCGCCCGCAAGAAAAGCGCGACCGAGTGTTGGTTTTACTCCGAGCACGTCAAAATAGTTGGAGCCGACGTTGAGGCCGGGGATGCGTTGCGGAGTGTCACTGCCTTCGAGATTGAAACTCGCGGACGAATACGGCGCGATGCCTGCGAACACCGTGTTCTGACTTTTCCAGTCTTCGAGATTTGGAACTGATACCGAGCCGTAGCCGTTAGGCTTGAAGGTTTCCGAGAGATCGACGAGTTGCCGCGACTCGGGAAAAGGGAGCGGCGTGAGGAGCACGGCGTTAACAGCGGAGAAGATCGCGGTGTTCGCGCCGATGCCGAGCGCGAGCGTGAGCGCGGCGATCAGCGTAAAGCCCGGCCGCTTTGCCATCATTCGAATTCCATAGCGCAAATCCTGGATGAGATTTCGCATGCTCCCGGCTCCTTTAATTAGCCACAAAAAGGCACAAAAAGCACAAAATGGTTAATGCTGAATTGAGGATCAAAACCCATCATGATTTTTCTTTTTGTGCCTTTGTGCCTTTTGTGGCGCTATTTCACTTTCATCACCACAAACGTCAGATCATCATAGAGCGACATGCCCGCGCACCACTCCTTCACACGCCGCGCGATCACGTCGCGAATCTGATCCGCCGACAACGTCGCAATCGTCTTCAACGTGTCCATGATTCTGCTCGCGCCAAACTCCTCGCCCTCAACATTCAGCGCTTCGCTAAGTCCATCCGTGTAAAGAAAGAGCAGATCGTCGCGGCTCATCTGCACC
This sequence comes from Pyrinomonadaceae bacterium, assembly GCA_035275005.1. GTDB lineage: Bacteria > Acidobacteriota > Blastocatellia > Pyrinomonadales > Pyrinomonadaceae > PSRF01. Next base: position 2,804 of record DATENQ010000586.1, read on the forward strand.
GTCTCCTGCTCGTACGCAGCGTGCTCGAACGCACCCGCCACCAACCCGCCGGAAGTTAGCTGCCGAAACTCAGAATCAGCCTCGGCACAAAGATAAAGCGGCGGATTATGACCAGCATTCACATACGTAAGACGCTGTGACGCCGGATCGAAAGTAGCGTAAAAGAAAGTGACGTAGTGTTCGCCGTTAGTCGAATTAAACAGCAAACGGTTGAGCTTGCTCACGATCGACGACAAGTCATAATTCGCCGGAGCACCGTTCCTGGCCGTCAGGCTGCGTAGCGTCGCTTGCACTGTCGACATCAACAGCGCCGCCGGCATTCCCTTCCCCGCCACGTCGGCGATCGCCACGCCAAGCTGGCTGTTATCAAAACTGATGAAGTCGTAGTAATCGCCACCAACACCACGCGCCGGTTCACAAAACCCCGCGATCTCGATCCCGACACTCTTCGGAGCCTGAGACGGAAGCAAACGTTGTTGCACTTCCGCCGCGAGTGCGAGTTCGCGCCGCATTCGTTCCTGGGCCACCATGCGCTCCGTCAGACGCGCGTTATCGATAATCAGCGCGAGTTGACCGGCAACAGACATCAATAGCTCGCGATCGGCAACGGAGTATTGAAATCCACGACGCCGCGGCCCGAACGAGATTATTCCCACCAGCTCGTTCTTCTGCTTTACCTGGACCAGGATGTTCGACTGGATCGTTCGCAGCATTTCGTGTTCGCTCGCACGTTCCTCGCGCTGCGAAGGCAAGACCGAATTCAGCGCCTGCGACCACGTCTCGATTTCCCGCGGTTCGATCACGAGCGGAGTCGAAAGATTCATCAACCGTCGCACCACGAACGCGCGTTTACTCAACTGCAAACGTTTGCCGCCGAAATCAGTTTCCGCGGGGCGTCCCTGCGTCGCCAGTACGCGCAGGTTAAAATTCCCACTCGTCTCGTCACGCGTAAAGATCGCGGCGTTGCCGGCGTCGAGCGCGAGACGGATTCGATCGGCTAGATGTTGATAAAGATGATCGACGGAAGCGACGTGCTGTGAGCCTGGTCCAAGATCGAAAAAGATCTTGCGCTCATCGTACGGCGCGGGTGCGTAATAGCTCTCGATTTTTGGCAGAAGCCGGCGACGAGCGACGACGTGAATCACGATGAACACAACAATCAGAACGAGGGAAACAATCGCATCAGTTCGACGCCCGAAACCGTCGATAAATCTCAATCGACCGCCCGAGAAAGTAACCAGGTAAATCAACGCAAACAGGACAAATTCAACGGAGAAATAGACGCGCCTGAGCTTAAAGTGGCCCTTCGACTTGCGCCACAGGCGACGCGCCGCCTTCCTCTTTGGCAGATTGATGCGCGGCAAGATTCTCATCCTTCTGATAGACACCACCAGCCGCTGTTATCTGACAGTAATCCGCAATTTTTCGGAGCGGCCTGATTGTAAATGGGGTTACTTCCGCAACATGGCCGACGGCGATAAGAACCACACCGAGTAAAGAGTATTAGCCACAAAAAGGCACATAAAGCACAGAGAGTGATTTGATTGAGAATTACCGTTGTGCCTTTTGTGCCTTTTGTGGCTTAACTCTTTTGTGTCCTCAGGGTGTCGATGTCGCCTTCTCGCAGACGTAGCGTTCGAAAAGAGACCACGGATTACATGGATAAAATCCGGATCTAAATCCGTTTAATCCGTGGCTGGGATTTACTCATCATTTAAAGGGAGCTGAAATTAAATGAAATTTGCAAAGATAGTTTTTCTGGTTGCCGGGATTTACGGATTGATCGTGCTCTTGCCCACGTATTTTCTCGAAGAACGGGTGGGCCATGATTTTCCGCCGCCAATCACTCATCCGGAGTATTACTACGGCTTCATCGGCGTGGCCGTCGCGTTTCAGTTTGTTTTCCTGGTGCTGTCGCGAGACCCGGTGCGTTATCGTCCGATGATGATTCCGTCGATTTTAGAGAAGGCGAGTTTTGGCATTCCGGCTTTCGTGCTCTATTTGCAGCACCGGATCCCGACGATGACGCTCGGTCTCGCGATGGTTGACGCAACACTCGGCGTCCTGTTTGCCATCGCCTACCTCAAAACAAAGCAAGGCGCGACGTCATAGAATTGTGAGAACCATGTGGGCTGTTTTTCTCGCGTTAATGAATAGGATGTGTAGTTATGAAAGAGTGTCCCATATGCCGGTTGATGTTTTCGGATGGAAATCTGCGGTTTTGTCGATATGACGGCACGCCGCTGGTTAGCAAGACCGTTCCTCAAGATGAAGTCTTGACGATGCGCCTGTTGTCAAAGGGAAGGCCGAAGAGGCCACGAAAAGGCCGCTAGGGCCGCGGGTTGAACTTCGCATCGTCGAGCGGCACGTTCTGCTTTATCTCATCGAGCTTGCGCCCCCAGACGCGACCCGGCATGGACCAGTGAATCAGGAATGGCTGTTTTATGCCGTCGACTTCTCGATAATCCTCATAATCCAGTTGCAGCGGCAGCTTGCCTAAAGGCGTATCCGACTCCGTGTAACGCCGCACCAGCAAACCTGTGCCAACGTCGAAGTACAGTTTTTCTACCGGACCGTTAACGGGCGTCGCCTGAATCGCATAAGCGTCAGCATCGCGAACTGAAGCGCGACCAAGCACAGTGAGACTCGAGTAGAGCTCCTCGACTTTGAGCTCTTTATAAAACATTGCATCGCGCTTGATTTGGACCAGTAGCTGCTCGGGCAACGGCGTCGCGCCCTCGCGACTACTATGCGCCCAGGCTGCCGTGCCGTTAAATCCATTGCTGAAAACAACGTTTGGATAGCTGGTCACGGTTAGGATTTTGTCCGGCGCTTTTTGATAGACCTCTTCGGGAACGAGCACGCCGTCGGCTCCGATGCGAGAACCTTTCGCTGTTCGGCTCGTGATTTTTTTCAGGGCTTCCGCGCCGCCGAGAGCCTGCACGTAGCGATCGAGGATCTGTTTCACTGACGGTAATGGCGCAGGTGTAGGTGAAGGCACACTCGATACCCAAAGGTTCTGGCCCACAGCAGGAATGGAAACCGGAGTAGGCTTGCCACGATGACAGGTAAAACAAGTGACCGCGCCCTGACCATTGAAGCTGCCTTTATTTAGATCGAAGACCATCTGAATCATGCGACGCGCGGTCAACTTAGTTGGCTTGTCGTCTTTATCGAAACTGTTCGAGACATGGCAATAACTGCATCGCACACCGAGCGAGCCGGAGATAAAAGCCATGGTGGGATCCAACTGCGTCGCCGGGAGGCCTTTGAAGATCTGGATGTTCTTGAATCGCTGTTCGGCAGTCTGCGCACGCGAAGTTGAAAGCAAGCCGGTGAGAGTCAGGATTAAGATGAGAGTGAATAGTCTCACGATGTTATTAGCTCCATTTGCGTTAACTTTGCTCCTTTGCGTCTTTGCGTGAGAGGTTTTTTCACGCAAAGACGCAAAGTCGGCAAAGGAAAACTAATCGATTAACGAATCTTGATGGCATGGAGAGCGTTCGATGGCTCTGAATTCGGGACCCGCATCACGAAGTCAAGACAGTCTCGACCAAACACGACTTCACCGTAGAACATCTTGATGAAGTAACTGCTCTCCGACGTTGGAAACAACTCAACCTTCTGTCCCACGCACTCCATCGTCAGTCGCCCTGCTTCATTGCGTACCGTAATCTCGAGATCCGGGCGACTGTCGTCGCGATATTGGCCCACAAGCTCGTTGTAGATCTGAGGTTCGACCACAACAACATCTCGAAGACACTTCTCGAGCGTCAGGTTCTCAAACAGAACCTCGAACCCGAGCTTCGCGTTCAGTGCGCGAATCGCTTCCTGCCCCGGCTTGTTGAATGATTGAACGATCTGGTACCCGTGCGTCTGAGCGTAGACAATTCCGGAAAGCTTTAGCGCGGTGGCCAATCCACGCCGCCGATACTCGCGCTTCACGCCAGTGAAACCTTGCGTCAATCCACCCGGCATTGCCTCAAACAGACTCACATCCGAAACGCCAACGTATTCATCTCCGCGTTTCGCGATGAAGTAAGCATCAGGCAGCACGTATTTCATCTCCATCCACATCAACGCCTCGCGCGCGTTGTAAGCCGGCGGCACAAACGGTCCGCGCGCCGGATCGTCGCGCCTGAGAAGCGTCGTGAGCTCGTAAAGCTTCTCAACACAACGCGGATCCCGCACGCGTTCTTCCGCAAACGTCGAAATCGAAATACCGTCGTCTTCTAATTCACGAATCAATTTCTCCAAACGGGAGATGTCAGCAGTCGCCACGTTGAGACGCTGATCGAGCACGCGCGCAGTCTCTGGAAAACCGCGGCTCTTGAGCAGGTTGACAAGCTCAGTCTCCGACGCATACTGCCGGCACGACACGGTGATCGCCTGCGCTTCGCGCAAATCATCCATGAGTCGATCGAGTAACAGATCGGCGATACCGAGCTTCAGCCACTGCGGATTGCTCACGAGCAACAGCCGGTACTTCGGCAGGTAAACAGTCTGCTCAACCGCGCCATACGCGACGATCTGTTTCGCCTCCGCGTTCTCGACTACGTAATGCCTGCGGAAATAACGCGACTCGTCAAACTTCCGGCGACGATTCAGCCACAACTCATGCCCTGGCGCATCATCACCCGCGCGCGCCAACGCGATCGCGCTCACCATCGGCCAATCCGGATCGTGAAATGGACGTAGCTTCGTGTTCACTGCATTCGAGAAATTAGCGTCGCGCGAAGGTCGCTGCTGCTGAAGATCGCTCTTGAACAACTCGACGACGCTGCCTTTGAGTCGTTGCCGCGCTGAATAGAGCCGCTTGTTCACCGTCGTGACCGGCACTTCCAGAAACTCGCCGATGTCGGCCTGCGTGTATCCGTCGACGTAAAAGAGTGTGGTCACGAGCCGCTCGTTTTCCGGCAGTGCGTTGATGGCCCGCTGTACTTTCGCGAGCAGGTCGTGTCGTTCCGCTGAAGCGTGTGGTCCGGGATCGATCGCCGGAGCGTCTTCGAGCGGCACGATCTGCAAGCGCTTGCAACGCGTCAGCCGGTTGCACTGAGTCAGGACGATTCGTTTGAACCAGCCCGGAAACGCCGCCGGTTCGCGAAGTTGCGCAAGCTTTTGCCACGCAGTAACGAACGCTTCCTGCGCTGTGTCCTGCGCAAGGTAGACGTCGCCCAGCACGGCAAACGCGCAACCGAATGCCATGTCTTGAAAGCGAATCACGAGCTCGCCAAAAGCCTCGCGCCTGGCCGCTAAAGGACTACCCGGATCCGCCGCCCGCAGGACAATCTGTTCGACTTCTTTCACGTCCCACCATCAAGAGCCACAATCCGCCCCAAACCTTCCTTCAGCCACAGATAAACACGGATTCATATACGGATTCTATTCGAAAATCCGTTTATGAAATCCGTGTTGTCCGTGGCCGGACTGGTTGGGGCCGGAAGTCGTGTGGTTTATCCCCAGACGCGCCGCGACTAAAGACAAATTTTTCACGCAAAGGCGCAAAGAAAACCTGGCGTTCTTCTTTGCTCCTTTGCGCGAGACTTCTTTACTTGTAAGCTTCACACACGGAGGTAACTATGGAAACGGACTTCACTAACATCGCAGGCATATACAAGACCAATACCGACATCGTCAACAAAGCCATCGTCAACATCGATCCCGAACATTGGTTCAAGAACCCAGGTGACGATTCAAATCACCTGATGTTTCTGATGGGACATCTGGTGGTTCATCGCGGTCACACATTAAGAGCACTCAGCGTCGATTGGAACAACAAGTGGGTGCCACTTTTTTCGCAGGGCGCGAACCGGCTCGCCGATACTGCATATCCTTCGGTCGAAGAAATGCGCGCCGCATGGGAAGAGGTCTCAGCTAAGCTGAATAACGCGCTCAAGCAACCGGTGGCAGACGTGTTGGGCAAAAACACGCCGAAGGGTCTGCCGACTTTCGACGGCAAGATCAGTGGCACTGTCGCATTCTTTGCTTTTCACGACGCCTATCACGTTGGCCAGGTCAGTTACCTTCGCAAGTGGCTCGGTTACGGCAAGACAATCGGCTAAAAAATATTTCGGAGCTGTTGTCGATTTGGCGTTCGTCGCGCGTCGTTAGGTTGAAAGCAGGATTTCAACCAACGAAGGAGCAGAGATATGAAGTACATGTTGCTGATTTACCACGACGAAAAAAGCTGGGGAGCGATCAGCGAGGCCGAGCGCCAGCAAATCTACGCCGACTACAGAAAACTGCGCGAGGAATTAGTGTCACGCGGTCAGTTTGTGACCGGATCGCAGTTGCAACCGATCGCGACCGCCACGAGCGTACGCGTGCGCGACGGCAAAGAGCTCGTCACTGACGGACCGTTTGCAGAAACGCACGAACAACTGGGCGGCTATTTTCTCATCGAGGCAAAGAACCTCGACGAAGCCACAAGCATTGCGGCTCGCATTCCATCCGCACAAACCGGGACGATCGAAGTGCGTCCACTCGTCGAGACGGTCGCCGAAGCGTCCGCGTAAGAAATTAACCACAAAGACACTAAGGCACGAATTTTTTCTAATTTGTGTCTTCGTGTCTTTGTGGTTCAAAATACGGGGACGTTGCACGCGTCCCTCGAACAAGTTTTTCGCGAAGAATACGGCAGAATCATCGCCACTCTGATCCGTATCTCCGGATCGTTCGACCTCGCGGAAGAAGCGCTGCAGGAAGCATTCACCTCCGCTGTATCGAAGTGGGAGCATGAAGGCACACCTCACAATCCCGGCGCCTGGCTAACGACCGTTGCGCACCGCAAGCTGCTCGATGCATTCCGCCGCGATCGCACACGCACTGACAAGCAAACAGAACTCGCTTTCGAAACTACTCGCTTACAGCCGTTCGTTGAGCCTGAGTTGAACGAGGACGCGGTGGAGTATCCTGACGATCGATTACGACTAATCTTCACCTGCTGCCATCCGTCTCTAACTCGTGAAACACAAGTCGCTCTGACACTGCGCACTCTCGGCGGCCTCACCACTACTGAAATCGCGCACGCGTTTCTGTTGCCTGAAACAACGCTGGCCCAACGGCTCGTGCGCGCGAAACAAAAGATACGTCTCGCGGGCATTCCGTACGAAGTTCCGTCGCTGGAGATCATCGGTGAGCGATTGTCTGCTGTTCGCGCGGTTATCTATTTGATCTTCAACGAAGGCTATGCTGCCAGCGGCGGTCAAAGTTTGATCCGAAACGATCTCTGCGCCGAAGCGATTCGCCTCGGACGCGTGCTTTGCGAGTTGCTGCCGAATGAACCGGAGAACATGGGCTTGCTCGCGCTGATGCTCCTGCAGGATTCACGACGCGAGGCGCGTGTTAACGATCGTGGCGAACTGGTTACCTTAGAGGAACAGGATCGCTCGCGTTGGGATGCGGAAGAGATTGAAGAAGGTGTGCGGCTGGTCCAGGCGGCGCTTTCTCTGCGTCGCGTCGGCAGTTATCAACTGCAAGCAGCGATAGCAGCCATTCACGCCGAAGCGAAGCGTGCGGCTGAGACTGACTGGCGCCAAATCGTCGCGCTCTACGAAGAGCTGCTGCGCATCACTTCATCCCCGGTTGTAGCCTTGAATCACGCGGCGGCAGTGGCGATGAGCGAAGGGTTCGAACGCGGTTTGAGTTTCATCGAAGCCGCCGGCGCCGGTGGCAAACTCGAAAACTACTACCTCTTCCACGCCTCCCGCGCCGATCTCCTCCGCCGTCTCCACCGCCTCCCCGAAGCCCGCGCCGCCTACGAACGCGCCCTCTCCCTCACCACCAACCACGTCGAACAAACCTACATCCGCCGCCGCCTGGAAGAGTTAACGCCTCGGCCGAAATTGTAGGGGCGGCACTCCGTGGCCGCCCGTTGTGCATTAGAGCGTGCGACGGGCG
>DATENQ010000587.1:0-3708 GCA_035275005.1 Pyrinomonadaceae bacterium
TCAGAGCAAGCTCGTCGCCCGCTGGTGACCATGCAAATTCAAGAATCTCGAAATTCTGTTTGGTTACCTGCGTGGCTTTTCCGTCTGACAAGTTCACTACCCACAGGCGCGTATACTTTAGATTCGACTCGGGCCGGACAATCGCATCATCGCCCGCGGTTCTTCTTGCCTGTTCCTCCGGAGTAGCCTCGTCGCGCGCGACGTAGGCGATCATTTTGCCGTCCGGCGACCATTCGTAATCTTCGACGCCACCGGGGACATTAGTCAGTCGTGAAGGCTTTGTCTCGCCATCGCGCAGCACATAGACTTGAGTACTATTTTCCTGGTCGGAAAGAAATGCCAATGTCCGGCCGTCAGGCGACCAGCGCGGAGATCCTGCACTCTTGAGACCGGGCATTAACGCGCGCGGAAGCTCGCGCCCGTCTGCCGGGACGACCCAGATATTCGAGACGCGTGGTTCGCGCGGTGATTTAGGATCGTTCGGTTCGTTAACTACGAATACAATCTGTTTGCCGTTTGGAGAGAGCTGAACGTCGGACAACTCTCGAATAGTGAGCACGTCTGCCGGAGTAATAACATGCCGCTGATTTTGCGCAGATGCGGCACCAACAGCGAAGAAGACAGTCGTAATTGTTAATAATAAATATTTGAGATTCACACCAGATAAACACCGGCCACTTTTACTTTTGTAACAGTTATTCTGTCCGAAACGTCTTTGTCTTTGAGAATGAACAATGAGCCACACTAAATCCATCCTTGCTGGTTTCTTACTTCTGTTCGCCGCAAGTCTCGCGCAAGCACAAGCGAGCGGTGTCTTAGTTGAGAGCGGCAAGATTCGCTTCTACGAGATCAAACAGATTCGTGGTGAGGAAACATATCAGATCAACCAACTTCCCAACGGCGATCTGATCGTTACCGCCAAAACGCAAATGCCGTTTGCGGAACAGGAAAACAAACCGCTCGTCAACGCGACCTTACGCACCGCAAAGGACCTCACGCCGCACAGTTTTGAGATCAAAGGGCCAACCACGCTGGACCTCGAAGAAGCGACCTCGATCACCGTCGAAGGTAAAACGGCAAGTATTCAGGACCGTGGTCAGAACAAGTCGAGCGAAGTGCCGCGCAACTTCTTCACGATGAGTGGCTACGTGCCCGTGTCAATAGAGACGATGCTCATTCGTTATTGGCTCGCTCACGGTCGTCCGGCTTCGATTCCGCTCTTGCCTGTGGGTGAGGCATTCGTCGAATCGCGCGGTCAGGACACTTTGACGATCTCAGGCAAAGCAATCGAACTGACTCGTTACCACCTCAGCGGCAGGAATTGGCGCGGCGGCTGGGGACGACAAACGCTTTGGTTAGACAAAGAGGATCGATTCGTCGCCGCAGTAAATCTCGCCAGCGACCTCGAGACAAACTACTACGCTTTTCGCGACGGCTACGAGTCGTCAACTTCGTTTTTTCTAAAAAGGGCCGTCGAGGACGCGATCGAACGGCTGACAAAAGTTGCGAATGAGCTAAGCCCAAAATCAACCGCTCCGCTGGCTTTGGTTAGCGGCACATTGATCGACGGAACAGGCAAACCCGCTACTCCAAATGCAGTCGTACTAATCGAAGGCGATCGCATCGTCGCTGCTGGTCCACGTTCCACGGTTAAAATTCCGGACGGCGCGAAGATCGTCGACGTCACGGGAAAGTTTCTGTTGCCCGGTCTCTGGGACATGCACGCGCACTTCTACCAATCCGAGTTTGGACCGACTTATCTCGCGGCGGGCATCACCACGGCCCGAGACGTAGGCAATGATATTGAGTTTGCAACGGCTTTACGCGATGCCGCTAAAGAGAAACGCGGGCTTGGTCCACGCATGCTCCTGGCCGGTTACATCGATGGAAAGAACGAGGATCATTCGTTCGATGTTCAGGTCGAGACTCCGGAAGAAGCACGCGCGGCGGTGCAACGCTACAAAGACGCCGGCTACGAACAAATAAAAATTCGAGACAACGTCAAGCTGGAAACGCTGAAAGTAATCTGTGCGGAAGCACATCGTCTCGGCATGACAGTCACGGGCCATGTGCCTGACACAATGAATGCGCTTCAGGCCGTAGAGGCTGGCATGGATCAACTCAGTCACCTGAATTATGTTCTGACCGGATTCTTTCCGAAGCGCGATCGCAGCAGTCCGCCGGTTATGATCAACCTGAATGCTCCCAACGTCACAAATGCGCTGAACTTCTTTAAGGAACACGGCACTGTTATCGATCCGACTGACGCAGTGCTGGAGCTGATGCTTCGGCCGATGAATATGCCGATTGAAACTTTCGAACCTGGCGTCACGAAGGTTCCGGCGGAATTGAAAGTGCAGATAAATAAGAAAGGCCAGGCGGCTGATCAGGCTGAAGGACTGCGTATGGTCCTCGACGTCTTTCTAAAGCTCATCGGTGCATTACATCGAGCAGGTGTGCCAATCGTTGCTGGAAGCGACGTCGGCGTGCCGGCTCACACGCTGCATCGAGAACTCGAGTTGTACGTGAAAGCCGGAATGACACCGCTCGAAGCGATACAAGCCGCGACAATAGTTCCCGCCCGCGTGATGAAAGTCGACACCGAAGTTGGCACAATCGAACGGGGCAAACGCGCCGACCTCATCGTTCTCGACGCAAACCCACTCGACAACATCAGCAACATCCGCAAGTCGAGATTTGTCGTAACACAAGGACGACTATTTGACTGCGCAAAACTTTTAGCCGCAGATGAACGCTAATGAACACAGATCAGCGCTTGTTCGCGTTCATCTGCGGCTTACTTGATTCACTCCTCCCGCAGTGCCTTCATCGGTTCAACTCGGCTCGCCCTTAAAGCGGGAATCAGGCAGGCTAACCATGCTACAACCAGTAACAAGGCGGCTGTCGCGCCAACGGCGAAACGATCCATTGTGCCGACTCCGTAGAGAGTTGACTGCATCGCGCGCCCAACGAGGTAGGCGCCACCGAGTCCGATGACGGCTCCGGCAACGGCCACGATCGTTCCCTCTTTCAACACTAACGCGACCACTCGCGATCGCTGTGCACCCAACGCCATGCGCACGCCAAACTCCTGCGTACGTTGCGCAACGCCAAACGCCATCACACCGTAGATCCCCACGGCCGCAAGCATCAAACCAAGCAGTCCAAAACTGGAGAACAAAACCATGCTGAAGCGATCGATAGCCAACGACTCGCTCACGATCTCGTCAATCGTTTTGACACCGGCAAGCGGCAAATCCGGATCGACTGAGTTGATTCCCGCGCCGCGCACGTTCTGAAACACGCCGACGATTTGCCACTCGACCGGCTTTCCAAGCGTTCCCCCCGGAAGTATTGGTTCGACCGAAATCCGTTGCGTTAACGGATCCACTCCGGACATATAGCGCTTAGCGAAGTTTTCGTTAACCAGGGCGACACGCGGGCTGGTTTCAGTGTCGTGCTCATCGATGCTACGTCCTCTGGTGACGTGAATTCCCAGAGCGTCCTTATAGTCCGCGGTGACCATTTGAAATGCCGCACCGGGACGATCGGAAGGATTGACGTCTGGTTGGCCCACGATCGTGAACGCCATGCCGAAGTTTGGACCACGAGCAGGCACGCCAGTCATTACGGCAACCTTCGAGATTCCAGGAACACCCTGGACGCGGTTCAGCATCTGGCGGTAATAGGATCTGACCTGATCGACAT
>DATENQ010000588.1:0-2518 GCA_035275005.1 Pyrinomonadaceae bacterium
CCGCCCCTACAAAAATTGTCGTCTACAATAGCCTCTCGGAATCAATTGTAGGGGCGGCACTCCGTGGCCGCCCGTCATCTAGGGGCGGATACGGTAAAGCATACGCGGGAAGGGGATCGTTTCTCGAATGTGCTCGATGCCGCACATCCACGCCGTGCAGCGCTCGATACCCATCCCAAAGCCACCGTGCGGAACGCTTCCGTAGCGTCGTAGATCGAGATACCACTCAAACGCTTCCTGCGGAAGCTGGTGTATCGCGATCTGCTCCTTAATAAACTCGAGCGACGTCGCGCGTTGACCACCACCGATCACTTCGCCATAACCCTCCGGCGCCAGTACATCGACTCCCAGCGCAAGCTCCGACCGCTCCGGATCGCGCTCCATGTAAAACGCCTTAATAGCGGCGGGATAGTGATGCACCATCACCGGCCTATCAAACTGGCTCGAGAGATACGTTTCGTCAGGAGCGCCAAAGTCTCCGCCCCATTCAAACTTCGACTCCATCTCCCCTTTCTCAAATCCCTCCTGAAGCATCTTCACAGCCTCATCGTAGTGAAGACGCGGGAACGGCGCGAGGATCGCTTCCAGCTTAGACGTGTCGCGCTCCAACACTTTCAACTCTTCACTTCTCTTCTCGAGCACCTGCGCCGCGACGTACGCGAGCATTCGTTCGGACAAACTCATTACATCCTCGAGCGTGGCATACGCCATCTCCGGCTCGACCATCCAAAACTCCGTCAGGTGTCTTCGCGTCTTGGATTTTTCAGCCCTGAAAGTCGGACCAAAACAATAGATCTTGCCGAACGCAGCGGCATTCGCTTCGTTGTAAAGCTGACCCGACTGCGTTAGATATGCCTTCTCGCCGTCGAAATAATCCACTTCGAAAAGCGTCGTTGTCCCTTCACACGCGGCAGGCGTAAAGATAGGCGCATCGCAAAGCGTGAACCCGTCGTCGTCGAGAAAATTTCTGACTGCCTGGACGACCGTATGCCTGACTTTCAGCACTGCATTCTGGCGCCGCGAGCGCAACCACAGGTGCCGGTGGTCCATGAGAAACTCCGTGCCGTGTTCTTTCGGAGTGATCGGATAATCGTGGACCTCCTGCAATACTTCAGCATTGCTGACGTCAATCTCGTAACCGCCGGGCGCGCGACTGTCGGCGCGTACAGTGCCTTTGACCACGAGCGCTGATTCCTGGCCCAGTCCTTTCAACTGCTCGAACAGTTCCGGCGAGATCGCATTCTTCAAAACCACGCATTGCACAACACCGGTGCCGTCGCGCAGTTGCGGAAAGAGAAGCTTGCCGCCCGAGCGCATGTTGTAGAGCCATCCTTTAAGAACTACCTCAGCGCCGACGTGCTTTGAAAGTTGGTTGATGTAGGTGTGATTCTCTGTAGCGATAGCGTGTGATTGAGTTGTCATCTAAAAACCGGGAGTGTAAGCAGTTAGTTGATACGTTCCTTTAACATCCTACGCAGTGTGGGGAATCTTTCCAGCCATTCGGCAGCCTGCAAAACAATTTGGAGAGTGGGTTCAATGTAGTGCTGGTAGACGCTCGCCCGCCCGAACACCGCGGACTGACACGAGAAGGTGCCCGTTGCTTTCAAGCCGCGCTGAATCGTCATCAGACGAAATTCGAGCGCGAAGTCATCAGGATCGATTGAGCCGAGTCCGATCAAACGTCGCTCTTCGAGAAAGAACAGCCGGTGAGCGCGTAGTTCGGCGAGCGATGGCGGACAAGGTTGGCGATCCAGTAGAAACGAAACGAGGTCATAACTCGCCGGACCCATGCGCGCGTCCTGGTGATCGACGATCCGGATTCGTTTGCGGTTATCGATCATCAGGTTTGAAGCGTGATAGTCGCGATGGCAAAGCACGCGCGGCGCGGCCGCCAGCTCGGCGGCAATGTCGTTCAGTTCAGCCTTGAGCTCCGCAACTTCAGCATGACGCAATGTCTCACCACGCAAGCTGCCGAAGTAGTGTTCGAAAAAGAAGTCGAGCTCCCACGACAGTTTTGCTTCGTCAAAAGCCAATCGACTCGCGATCGACTGCGTTTTGTAAGCCGTTTCAGTTGCGTTCTGAATCTTCGCGATCAGCGCGATTGCCCGCTCTTTGTACTCGTCGCACTTTTCGTCTGACTCGTCGTCGTAAACGTGGAAAAGCTGCCGGTCGCCCAGGTCTTCCTGCACGATGATGCCTGCATTTCCGTCGACCGCATAGATCTCGGGCACCGGAATTCCGCAATCGAGAAACAAACGGGTTACGTCGAGATATGGATGAAATTCAGGATCGAATGGCTCCTGATAGACAGCGGCTACCGCAGTGCGCTTATTCCATCCGATGCGATAATACTTCCGTGTTGAAGCGTCAGGAGTAAGAGGGGTGACTTCTTTACTTGCGATTCCCTGCTGGTTAATGAAGCTCGCAAGACGATCTGACGCCGAAGATTCAAATACGTTTGAAATCACAGGTTTCGGAGCACTCATCTGGGTTCATTTGGGAGCTTGCGGCGTCAACC
>DATENQ010000589.1:0-5015 GCA_035275005.1 Pyrinomonadaceae bacterium
CCGTCGCAAAGTTTTAGCGGAAGACGGGCGGCCACGGAGTGCCGCCCCTACAATTACCACGGCAAACCGCTCCTGAGTCGTTGCACGGAAGCATCGCGGCCGAACACATCGAAGATCTCAAACATTGATGGGCCAACCGCCTGGCCCGTAAGCATCGTGCGCGATCCATTTATCAGCAAGCCAGCCTTAACGCCGGCTTCCTCCGCAAATTCACGCAACGCCGCTTCGGCAGTCTCGATATTGAACGGCTCCACCGTCTCGAGCTTGTCCGCAAGGCCATTCAGCAGCTCACGCAACCGCGGCTCTTTACGCAAATTTTTGTTAACTGCTGCTTCGTCAAAATCAAAGTCGTCGGAAAAATACGCGCGACCCTGTCCCGAAAAATCTTTCAGCGTGAAATAGCGTTGCCGGATCAGATCGACGGTCTTGCGCAGCCAATCACGCTCTTCGTCATCATACTCCTCGCGCCAGAGTTTGTTCGCACGAAGTTCGTCTTTGACCATCGGCAGCAACTCGTCGAGCGGCATGGTGCGAATGTATTCCGCATTCATCCAAAGCGCTTTGTCGTCGGTCCAACGTCGCGGATCGTTCTCCTGGAAGTTGAAGATCGCATTCGCGCGCCCGATTCCTTCGAGCGAGAAGTACTGCACCAGCTCCTCTTTGCTGAGCACTTCCTTTCCTTCGGGCGGGGACCAGCCAAGCAGTGCGAGAAAGTTACGAAACGCAGCCGGCACGAAACCACGATCGCGATAAGTCGTGAGGGAAACAACCTCGCCATGTTTGCGTTTCGAGAGCTTGCCTTTGTTTGGAGCGAGTATCAGCGGCAGATGCGCAAACTGTGGCACGGGCGCGCCCAGCGCCTCGTACAGCAACACCTGTTTGTGAGTGTTCGTGAGATGGTCCTGGCCGCGAATGACGTGCGTGATTCCCATCGAGATGTCGTCGATCACGACTGACAGGTTGTAAAGCGGATGACCTTCGGTACGAAGCAGCACGAGATCTTCGATCTCCGCGTAACTGCGCTCCTGAGGTCCGTAAACGATGTCGTCAAACTTTGTCTTGCCGTCGTGCGGCACTTTCAAGCGGATAGCGAACGGCTCTCCCGCGGCAGCACGACGATCCGACTCTTCCTTTGGCAGATCTCGATACGGATTACTGTGCAGATCAACACCTTCGAGTTCCTGGGCGCGAGCGCGTTCGGCGATGTTTTGCTTGACGTCGTTGTCGTCGCGCTGTTCTTTCGGAGTGAAGTCGCGATACGCCTTGCCTTCTTCGACGAGTCGCTTCGCGGCCGCTACGTGCTGCGGCGCATTGGCCGATTGGAAAACGATGTCTTCATCGTAATCGAGTCCGAGCCACTCGAGGCCGTCGATGATCGAGCGAGTCGACGCATCGGTCGAGCGCTGGAGATCGGTGTCTTCAACGCGGAGCAGGAACTTGCCGCCGGTCTTCCGCGCGAAGAGCCAGTTGAAGAGCGCGGAACGGGCGGAGCCAATGTGCAGGTAGCCGGTTGGGGAAGGTGCAAAGCGAACGCGAACAGACATTTTCTGGCGGAGATGACAGGATTCGAACCTGTGAAGGGCTTTTGACCCTTAACGGTTTAGCAAACCGCCGCCTTCAGCCACTCGGCCACATCTCCGTGCCGTAATCAGGCGAAACCCAATTCTAGTCGCGAGACGCGTATTGTCAAGGAAGCCGCAGATTTTCGCAGATGATCGCAGATCCAATCTGCGCTTATCTGCGAAAATCTGCGGCTAAATTCTAGTACAATCTCGGGTCGTGCCTGAATTCTCTTTATCGCGCCGGCATTTTCTCGCAGCGCCGCTGATCGCTGTTTCAGCAACCGCGGCCTACGCACGCCTCATTGAGCCTTACGCTTATTGGGTTTCGGAAACGGACATCTTCATCCGTGATTTGCCGGAACGATTCGAGGGCTTTCGCATCACTCAGCTCACGGACATTCAT
Source organism: Pyrinomonadaceae bacterium (assembly GCA_035275005.1). Lineage (GTDB taxonomy): Bacteria > Acidobacteriota > Blastocatellia > Pyrinomonadales > Pyrinomonadaceae > PSRF01. The sequence goes on from DATENQ010000589.1 coordinate 1,966, forward strand.
CACAGCCGCATCCTTGGTCTCAGAGAAGTACGACGTGTGGTTAGTCTGGCCCAACAAACAAAGCCAGATATGTTTGTGCTCACGGGCGATTACAGCACTACATATCGTCGTTACGTCGAGCCTTGCGCCGAAGCTCTGTCAGAGCTGAGTGCGCCGGAAGGCGTTTGGGCCGTGCTCGGTAATCACGATCATTACACCGATCCGGTGCTGACCACGCGCGCTCTGCAAACCCGGCATATCGCGGTGCTGAACAACGCTCACACCGCGATTCGTCGCGGCCCGGATGCGCTGCAGCTCTCAGGAATCGACGACTGGTCGTGGAACGCGACAGACTGGGACCGCGCCTTTTCAGGTCTAAACGCAAAGACGCCCACTATCCTGCTTTCGCACCAACCGTCAGTGCTCGATCTCGAACAGAGCAGCAAAGTGGCGCTAATCGTCAGCGGCCACACGCACGGCGGACAGATCAAATTCCCGATACTCGGCGCGCCCGCACGCTTCGCCACCCAGGATCTCAAATACGCGCGCGGCTTGTTTCGCCGTGGTGACACTCAGCTATATGTTTCGAGCGGCACGGGCGTAATTGGTTTGCCGGTCCGGTTTGGCGTCCGCCCCGAAATTGCGGTGCTGCGTTTACGCCGAACCTGATTTCTCACGCAAAGGCGCAAAGAGGCGCAAAGGAAAACTTTTCTTCTTTGCCGACTCGCGTCTTTCCTCTGCGCCTTTGCGGGAAACATTTTCGTTGACTTATAAGGCGACGCAGAGTACTTTATACCATGAAGTACGAAGGTAGTTGTCGTACATAGCAAATGCCGACGATTGGAGTACAATGCCGCTACGATGACGCTTCTTGAGAGTATTAACTCACCAGCCGACCTACGCGCTCTTCAGCCCGACCAATTACGAACTGTCGCCGACGAGATTCGCACTTACATCCTGGAAACCATGTCCCGCGTGGGCGGCCACACCGGCGCGTCGCTCGGCGCCGTCGAACTGGCAGTCGCGCTGCACTACGCCTTCGACACGCCGCGCGATCGACTGGTCTGGGACGTTGGACACCAGGCGTACGCGCACAAGATCCTGACGGGCCGGCGCGAGTTGCTCCCGACGATCAAGTCGTACGGCGGCATCAGCGGCTTCCTGCGACGCGACGAGTCGGAATACGACACATTCGGCGCCGGACACGCTTCCACATCTCTCTCCGCAGCGCTCGGCATGGCGATCGCGCGCGACCGAAAGGGCGAAGACCATCACGTGGTGGCGTTGATTGGCGACGCATCACTCGCGGGCGGCATGGCGATGGAAGCGATCAACCAGGCGGGTCACTTGAAGAGCCGTCTGATCGTCGTGCTCAACGACAACGAGATGTCGATCGCGCCCGCGGTAGGCGCGCTGACCGGTTATCTCAACCGCATTCGCGGCGCTCACGGTTATCACCGCTTCAAAGACGAAGTAGAAGAGAAGCTGTTGGCGATACCGTCGGTAGGTGAACGACTGCACCACGCCGCCAAAACGATGAAAGACGTTATCGCAGCCGCGGTGCTTCCCGGCGCGCTCGTCAGCGAGCTCGGTTTCAAATACATCGGATACGTCGACGGTCACAATCCACGTGCACTCGTCGCGGCATTCAACGAGGCGAAGCAGATCAAGGACGGCCCGGTTATCGTCCACGCGCTGACGACGAAGGGCAAAGGCTTTCCGCAAACCGAGCCTGATTACTATCGCTGGCATGCTACCGGTCCATTTGATCTAGCGACTGGAAAGCCCGTCAAGAGTTCGTCCAGGATTCCAACTTACACGAAAGTATTTGGCGATACGTTGGCCCATCTAATGGAGAAAGATCCGAAGGTCGTGGCGCTGACTGCCGCGATGCCTGACGGCACCGGCGTTTGCACCGCGCTCGAAAAATTTCCGGAGCGATCTTTTGACGTTGGCATCGCCGAGCAACACTGCGTCACGTTCGCCGCCGGAATGTCTTGTGAAGGACTGAAACCGGTTTGCGCGATCTATTCAACTTTCCTTCAGCGTGGTTTCGATCAATTGATCCACGACGTTTGCATCCAGGATCTGAACGTCAAATTCTGTCTCGATCGCGGCGGGCTTGCCGGCGGTGACGGACAGACTCACCACGGACTACTCGACATCGCGTATCTTCGCGCTGTACCCAACATCGTCGTAATGGCGCCAAAAGACGAAGGCGAGATGCGCGACATGTTGTTCACGATGCTCGAGCACACCGGCCCGGCGGCGATGCGTTATCCGCGCGGCAATGGCGTTGGAGTTTCGATCGATCGCGAACCGGAACTGCTCGAGATCGGTAAGGGTGAAATATTGCGCGATGGTGGTGAGGTCGCGATCGTCGCGTATGGCGCGATGGTCCATCCGTCGCTCGAAGCCGCCGAGCGGCTCGCGAAAGATCGAATCGAGACCACTGTCGTCAACGCGAGATTCGTGAAGCCACTCGATACTCCGTTGTTGCTGGCGCTGGCCCGAACGAAGCGGTTGATCGTCACGGTTGAAGAAGCTTACCTGGCCGGCGGTTTCGGATCGGCGGTGTTGGAGCTGCTGGAAGAGAACGGCCTGCAAGACAAGGTTCGCGTCGTTCGGATGGGCATCCCGGACCGGCTCATCACTCACGGTGACGCGAAGCTGCTGCTGGCGAAGTACGGGCTCGACGCCGACGGCATTTACAACCGCGTCCGCGAGAGTATCGACGTGCTGGACGACCGCAGGGCAACCAAAAATCTTGGCCGCAGATGACGCGGATAAAACGCAGATCTGCGTTTATCCGCGTTCATCTGCGGTTAATGCTTTTGGGCAGCGCGTTGTTTTAGTGCACCAAAACGTCTTCTCCCCAGTCAAACCTCTCGTAAACTTCGCACTTATTAGCAGTCTCCCTTTGGCCTCGTGATTGCAAAGAATTACCGAGGAAATGAGCGAACGAACCCTCAACAACTCGGTTAATACACCCGTGCCGCCGCATTTTGATGACGAGCGGACAGTGTTGTCAGCGCGGCGTGTGGTGCCTCTGGAACAGATTAACGCGAAGG
>DATENQ010000590.1:0-11791 GCA_035275005.1 Pyrinomonadaceae bacterium
GGACGAAGATGTATCACTTCTACATGATGCACAGACCGGAGTTTTTAGAGCACTATCACAAGCGCTCGAACGTTGAAACGACCTTTCATATGATCAAGGCGAAGTTTGGTCAACGCTTGCGGAGTAAGACACTAACGGCGCAAGTCAATGAAGCGTTGTGCAAGGTGCTTTGTCATAACCTGTGCGTCGTGATTCAGAGTGTTCACGAATTGGGGATTGAAACTAATTTTGGGGCAGAATCGGCGCTTGCCTCATAATTCAGGCGATTTCGGTATTTATGAGGCAAAGCCACAAATAACATAATCTCTATTATCAGACGCAGCGGATATCAGTTTCCCTGCATACCCCGACGTCGGTGAGGTGTCAACGTCGATGAGATCGCACTCAAAGATCGAACTGAATCGTTACCGTAGCTTTTCAGACCTCTCGATCCTTATCAACGCGAAATCGTATTTGCAGCACAGCAAGTGACCAAAGCGCTGGTCGCCTTCGGCGCGGCGAAATTTGCCCACCGCCGTTATCGACCACGTCCCGAAGCCAGAGACGTTCCGGTTGTTCTTTGCCTCTTCCGAGTCTCCGTCGATTACGTACGTCTTGTAATAGCTGACCCACGTGGCGGATAGCGACGCATTATCCGATTTTCCTTTTGAGCAGTCCTCTTCAGAAAATAAGGAGGATTGCTCAAAGTCTCGCCCGAACAAGGCATTAACTCGAACTACTTTGTCGTGATAGAGCTTCGGGTTTTTCATGAGCTCACAATAGGTCACCGTCGCCACGGGATCATCCGCATTGGCACCCTGTGATCCCTGGACTGCGCAACTGTAAATCGCTACCAGCATCACGCCGGCGACGCTTACAAAGACTGAAGCTCGAATTATTCGCATAAGCAAGTTCCTCGACGGAAGATCAAAAAAGAACCGGGAGCTATAATAGCTTCCCGGTTCGTTTTGTTTAAGGTCAGGCTCGTCTGTCGGTAAAAATTTTATTTCTTGCGCTGCACGTTAGTCGTCGTGCTCTGCGATGTCGCCACTGGTTGATCGACTGCAGTCGCAGTATCGAAGTCGCCGGTCGGACTGTCTACGCCGCTGCCCAGAGTCAGTATGATAGATAAGATTATGCCCGTCATCTTCCCTCTCCTATGTTTGACGCTGCGTCGTTCGCAAGGCGTCGTTTCTACTCACTTATATTCGCGCGAAAAACATTGAGAAAGGGCCGAGCCTGCTAAAGAAAACTTTTTTTGGGGAGACATCTGTCAATAATATTTGTGACGCAGATTAACGCGGATGACGCAGATCAGATCTGCGGATATCCGCGTTAATCCGCGGCTAAGATTCTGCGTGTTTGCGGAGGACGTCGAGGAAAGCGGCAGCGGCAGGTGAGAAATTGGCGCCGCGACGGTGGGCCGCCCAGAGGGTGCGATTGTGAGTGAGTCCGCGCACCGGCACACTCACCAGGACACCGCGCTCCAACTCTTCACGCACGCACATTCGCGGCACGAAAGCCAGACCGACTCGCTTCTGCACGAACCTTTTGATGGTCTCAATTGTTGCGAGCTCGAGTGTGATGTTAAGCGGCGTGTGTTGCCTGGCAAAGGCCTCGATCACCTTAACGCGCGATCCGGACTTCACGTTATGGGCCACAAACGGTTCGTTTCCCAGGTCTTTGATCTTAACTGACTGACGCCCGGCCAGATGATGTTTTGGGCTCATGATCAGGACCAGCTCGTCTTTGAGCAATGGAAACGCTTCGAGGTCGCGATCGCCAGGCTCTGACGCCATCAACGCGAAGTCGAGATTGCGCTCAAGAACTTCGCGCGGCAGCCGGCTCGAGACGTAGCGAAAGATCTCGACCTTGACCTCCGGATGCTGCTCGCGAAACTTCAGGATCAACTCCGGCAAGAGATAAAGCGACGTACTCTCGTTTGCCCCGACACGAATCAGTCCCCTCTTCAGGCTTTGCATTTCCGCGATCGCCTGGCCCACCTGATCGCGCAGGCCCAGAATCCGTTGCGCGTAGTCGTAAACCACCTGTCCTGCTTCGGTAAGCACCGGCGTCTTCTGTGTCCGGTCCAGCAACGGCAGGCCTATCTCTTCCTCGAGACGTCGAATCGCAATACTCACGGCCGGCTGCGTGCGAAACACCTTATCCGCAGCTTTTGAGAAGCTCTTTTCCTGCACCACTCGCGAGAAATATTCCAACTGGGCCATTTCCATAAGTTTGATTTATTAGCACAAGCTCCGACAAGAGGTCGATGAATCAGGTTTATTATTATCTTAAAAGAATAAATTTTACAAACAGTGCGTGTGAGGCTAGAGTCGCCCGAGTGATGATCGCACAACGTCAACTTACCGATCGGACCTCCGCATCTCTCGCGACAGAGTCGCTCGGAGACATGCCAACCGGCGCGCAGATGCTCGTCGCGGCGCTGGCCCATGAAGGCGTGAACGCGATCTTCGGTTACCCGGGCGGCGCAGTGCTTCATATCTATGACGAACTGTGGCGCGCCCGCGATCAAATCACCCACTACCTGGTACGTCATGAACAAGGCGCCGTACACATGGCCGAGGGCTATGCGCGCGCGACCGGGCGCGTGGGCGTGGTGCTCGTCACTTCTGGCCCAGGCGCCACCAATGCCGTCACCGGTATCGCCAACGCCTACATGGATTCGACACCGATCGTCGTAATAACCGGTCAGGTTCCAAAACACTTGATCGGCACCGACGCATTTCAGGAAGTCGATACCGTGGGCATAACGCGTCCCTGCGTGAAACACAACTACCTTGTTCGTGAAGCGAGAGATCTCCCGGCGATTGTTCGCGAAGCGTTTCATCTGGCGCGCTCGGGTCGCCCGGGACCAGTGGTGATAGACATTCCGAAAGACGTCAGCGCCGCGCGAGCAAATTACTCGCGGTTGGACCACGTGACATTTCCCTTCTCTGCCAAATCCGCGCCGGTGGACCAACAGCAGGCGCAATATGCGGTCGAGACAATCCTGAGCGCGAAACGGCCGGTCTTGTATGTCGGTGGCGGTATTACAAATTCGGGCGCCGTCGATTCCCTGCGCACGTTCGCGGAAGCGTTGCGTCTCCCCGTGACGCCGACGTTGATGGGCCTGGGAGGATTTCCGAGCTCGCATCCGCTCTGTCTCGGCATGCTGGGGATGCACGGCACGTACGCGGCAAACATGGCTGTGGCTGAAAGCGATCTACTGGTGGCGCTCGGCGTCAGGTTTGACGATCGCGTCACTGGCAAGCTGGCCACGTTCGCGCCACGGGCGCGCGTGATTCACGTCGATATCGATCCGGCAAACATCGGCAAGAATGTCACGCCGGCGCTGGCGCTCGCGGGCGACGTAAAACAGGCGTTGGAGCAGTTCATCTCGCTGCTTGACGAACACGACACACAACAATCGATTCGAGATCGAGAGCCGTGGTGGGCGCAGATCGGAAAGTGGCAACGATCGCAGCCGCTGCGATTTAACGGATCGCAAAATCAAATCAAACCGCAGACAGTTGTCCGCGAACTCCATCGCCTTACGAGAGGCGAAGCGGTAGTCACTACCGACGTGGGCCAACATCAGATGTGGGTGGCGCAGTTTTATCCGTTCACAAAGGCGCGGCAGTTAATCACGAGCGGGGGCTTGGGAACGATGGGATTCGGCCTCCCCGCGGCCGTAGGCGCGCAGCTCGCTTTGCCGGATCAACTGGTCGTCGCGGTTGTCGGCGACGGTGGATTCCAGATGACGAATCAGGAACTCGCTACAGCTGTTCAATATGAACTTCCTGTGAAGATTCTGATCATGAACAACGGGTATCTCGGGATGGTGCGTCAGTGGCAGGAGATGTTTTACGACCGCACGTATTCAGAGGTCGATATCTCGGTTGCGCCTGATTTCGTGAAACTTGCCGAGGCATATGGCGCTGCGGGCTTTCGTGCAGAGCGGCCGTCGGAATTGCACAACGTGCTGAAGACAGCGCTCGAACACAAAGGCGTCGCTGTTGTCGACATTGTGGTTACGAAAGAGGAGAACGTGTTTCCGATCGTTCCGGCGGGTGCGAACGCGCGCGACATGATAGTTCAATAATGCCAAGTATCGAGCGCGGTTGCTCCAACTGTAGGGGCGGCATTCCGTGGCCGCCCGTCGCAAAGTTTTAGCGGAAGACGGGCGGCCACGGAGTGCCGCCCCTACAATTACGCAATGAAAATCTGAGTATGCGTCACACGCTTTCAATAATCGTTGCAGATGAGCCGGGCGAGTTATCGCGGATCGTCGGACTGTTCAGTGCACGAGGTTTCAATATCGAAACGATTTCTGTGGGCGAGAGTCTCGATCCGCGCTGGTCGCGCGTAACGATCGTCACAAGTGGTGATGACCGCACGATCCATCAGATCGTCAAACAATGCGAACGGCTGGCGCGTGTGCGTGAAGTGCAGGATGTGACTACGCGCCCGCACATCGAGCGCGAGATGGCTTTGATCACTGTGTGCGCCAGCGCGGGGCCTGGACGCCAGGAAGTCTTGAGTCTGGTGAGCGTTTTTCGCGCGAAGGTGGTCGACATTTCGCACACGCAGATGATCGTCGAAGCATCGGGAAATAAAGAGAAGGTTGACACGTTTATCGAGCTGCTCCGTCCGATCGGCGTGACTGACATCACGCGCACTGGACATATCGCTATCAATCGACTTTCAGCACAAGAAGAAGAATTTTCACGCAAAGACGCAAAGGTGCTAAGCATGTAGCGCGGTTGTCTCCGCCGACTTTGCGCATTTGGGTGAAAAACTATCCGAAAGGATTCATGTAGATGAACATCTATTACGACAAAGATGCGAACCTGGATCTCATACGCGACAAGCAGATCGCCGTCATCGGCTATGGCAGCCAGGGGTTCGCGCAGGCGAATAACCTCAAAGACTCGGGCTGCAATGTAACCGTTGGTCTGCGCCACGGCAGCACCTCGTGGAAAAAAGCTGAGAACGTGGGACTGAAAGTGTTGTCAGTGGCCCAGGCGGCCGCGGAGGCAGACGTCGTGATGATGCTCGTGCCGGACGAACTGGCGCCCGACATCTACGCACGCGAAGTCGCCGAGTCGATCACGCCCGGCAAGTATCTCGCGTTCTCACACGGCTTCTCGATCCACTACAAGTTCATCGAACCACCGTCCGACGCGAACGTCTTCATGGTCGCTCCGAAAGGTCCCGGACATCTCGTGCGTCACGAGTACAAACGCGGCGCGGGCGTTCCCTGCCTGCTGGCGGTTAATCAGGATTCCACCGGCGATACCAGGTCGATCGGGATGGCGTATGCATCCGCGATCGGCGGCGGGCGTGCTGGAATTATCGAGACCACGTTTCGCGAAGAAACAGAAACCGATCTCTTTGGCGAACAGGCAGTGCTCTGCGGCGGCCTGACTTCACTGATCAAAGCCGGTTTTGAAACGTTGACGGAAGCGGGCTACTCACCCGAGATGGCTTACTTCGAATGTCTTCACGAAATGAAACTCATCGTCGACCTGCTTTACGAAGGCGGCATCTCGGAGATGCGTTATTCAATCTCAAACACAGCCCAATACGGCGACATGACGCGCGGGCCACTCGTAGTAAACGACGAGACAAAACATCGTATGCAAGGATTGCTGGCGGAGATACAATCAGGCGCATTCGCGCGCGACTGGATGAAGGAGGCGAGGAATGGCCGCCCGCGCTTTCAGCAGCTCGATCAACAGGCGCGAGAGCATCCGATCGAACGTGTCGGCGCTCGCTTGCGAGATATGATGCCGTGGCTGAGTCAGGGTAGACTGGTCGACAAAGCCAACAATTGAGCCTGTGTCCAACGAATTCAAAAAGAGTGAGACTGCTCGCAGTCACACCATCACCAGAGGTTTGGAGCGCACACCCAACCGCTCCATGCTGCGCGCCGTCGGCTTTAAAGACGACGACTTTCAGAAACCGATCATCGGCGTCGCTAATGGTTACAGCACCATCACGCCCTGCAACGCGGGCCTGGACCGTCTCACCGAACGTGCAGTTTCAATTCTCAAACAATCCGGCACGATGCCGCAAACGTTCGGCACGATCACAGTCAGCGACGGAATCTCGCAAGGCACTGAAGGGATGAAGTATTCCCTCGTCTCGCGCGAGGTGATCGCGGATTCGATCGAAACTGTCTGCCAGGCGCAGTCAGCGGACGGGCTCGTAGCAATCGGCGGCTGCGACAAGAACATGCCGGGTGCGATGATCGCGATCGCGCGTCTGAACATTCCCGCGATTTTCGTTTACGGCGGAACGATCCGGCCGGGTCATTTCAACGGCGAAGACTTGACGGTGGTTAGCGCCTTCGAAGCGTTGGGCCAATACAGCGCAGGCAAAATCACCGAGGACCATCTACTTGAGATCGAACGGCATGCTTGTCCCGGTATCGGGTCGTGCGGCGGCATGTTCACTGCAAACACGATGTCGTCCGCGATCGAAGCGATGGGATTGGCGCTTCCCTACTCTTCTACGATGGCGGCAGACAGTGACGAAGTCGTCGACAACGCCGGCGCTTCAGCAGAAGCTCTCGCTCGTGCTGTGCGAAATCAGCTCCTGCCGCAACAGCTCTTAACACGTGAAGCTTTCGAGAATGCGATCGCGGTTGTTATGGCTGTTGGCGGATCGACGAATGCCGTGTTGCACTTGCCGGCGATTGCTCATGCTGCACGGGTGAAGTTAACGCTCGATGACTTCGAACGAATACGCGAACGTGTGCCGGTGATTTGTGACTTGAAACCTTCGGGCAGATACGTCGCCACCGACCTGCACAAAGCCGGCGGCATACCGCAAGTGATGAAGATGTTGCTGAGTCGTGGCTTGCTGCACGGCGATGCGCTGACGATCAGTGGTGAGACTGTCGAGAAGGTCCTGGCCGACGTGCCGGAGAACCCTCGCGAGGATCAGGACGTAATCCGCCAGTGGGACAATCCGCTTTATCCGGAAGGACACCTCGTGATCCTGCGCGGCAATCTCGCGCTCGAGGGTGCGGTTGCAAAAGTTTCGGGAGTGAAGAAGAAAGTGATCACCGGGCCGGCGCGTGTGTTTGATTCTGAAGAGTCATGCATGCACGCGATTGTGGCGTCGGAGATCAAACCGGGCGACGTGGTCGTGATTCGTTACGAGGGTCCGAAAGGCGGCCCCGGAATGCGCGAGATGCTGGCGCCAACGTCAGCACTCATCGGCGCCGGACTCGGAGATTCGGTTGCGTTGATCACTGACGGTCGTTTTTCGGGTGGGACGTATGGAATGGTTGTTGGTCATGTTGCGCCAGAGGCCGCGGTGGGAGGCAATCTGGCCCTCGTGAATGAAGGCGATTCGATCACGATCGACGCCGGGCATCGAGTTCTGCAGCTCAACGTTTCGGACGAAGAGTTAGCACGTAGGCATGAGAAGTGGCGCCCACGGGAGAAACGTTATAAAAACGGTGTGCTCGCGAAATATGCGGCGCTGGTAAGTAGCTCCAGTCTCGGAGCTGTAACCGACAAGTTTTAGCCGCCGATTTACGCGGATAAAGCGCAGATCCTACCCTCACTTGACCGTCTTTGCGCCTTCCCCTAAAGTGGCCCGATGGCCATACGCATTGAAAACCAGTATGAGGGCTCGTTGCCGAAAGGCGCTTTGGAACAGATTGAGAGTGCCTTCGATAGTTTGCCGCGCGAACACACGCGTGGTATCGAGCGCATCAGGCTGGTGCCTTTTATCACCGACCCGCGAATCAAGGGACCTTTCCAGGCAACCGAACTGCCCGGACTTTATCATCCGCGCCAGGGACCAAAAGGAGCATGGCTCGAAATCGCGGTCAACGTCCTGCTGCCGGCAGACAAGCCATTTCACAAACGGATAGTCCCGAGGCTTTCGTTCAAGAGCAATCTCGTGGCGCTCGTGTTTTCACTCGTCGCGCAGCACTACCACCTGACGCTGAAGCACTCGCTCAAGAAGACCCAACTCGAGCCGGCGGTACGCGCCTATACCGAGAAACAGTTAAAAGCGTGGAATGAGAAGAAGCACACCTTCCGGGCAAAACTCTTCAAACCACTTCAACCAACCTTCGAACGCTGGGCGAAGTCGCTACAAAAACGCGCCGCGGCAGAGAAAAAGAAGAGCTTAGCGTCAAAATAAAACCATCCACAGATACGCAGAGTCTTAAACCATCTGTGTAATCTGTGGATGGTTTTAAACAGCAGGTTCGTCGTCGATCTCGTCGGCGACGGCGCGTAAGATGAGGGCGACCTCGGAGTCACTTACCTGAGACGCGCGGAATTTGATCTCGATGTTGAAGTCTTTATCCGGTGAAGTGTATTTGAACGTGTAAGGTTTGTTGTCGGGCACCACGCGCGGGCCCATCTCCTGACGTCGTACTTCCCTCGCGTCGTTTCGATTTAACCCCTTCGACGCGATCTCCTTCGCAAAGCGTCTCATCGAGTCGTCATCCGGCTGGCGCACGATCTGAAGCAATGACGATTTCGCGTTGACATCAGCAGCTCGACAAACTTCGCGCACGTCGTCAGGAATGCGCGCGATTGCCAACGCCTCGCTCACCGTCGTCCTGCTCTTTCCAACCTTGCGCGCCACGTCGTCGTGCGTGTAACCAAAACGCTCGCACAGCGCCAACAATCCATCCGCTTCTTCCCAAACCGTCAGATCTTTGCGCTGCATGTTTTCGATCAGCGCAATCTCCGCCACCGTGCCCTCGTCAACTTCCATCTCCACGCACGGCACTTCCTTGAGCCCCGCCTTCTGCGCGGAACGCCAGCGACGCTCGCCGGCGATGATCATCCAGCGCCCGGTGAGACGATTCGGCTTAACTAGCAACGGTTCGAGCACACCCTTCTCAGCAATCGAAGCCGTGAGCTCGGTGAGATCGCCGAATTCAACCCGTGGCTGTTCCGGGTTCGGGTCCAGCTTATCCACGGCTATCATTCTCCCGACCTGCTGCGGCCGGTGCTGTGACAGTTCTTCGACGTAATGCGCGTCGTGGCGCATCTGGAGTCCTGTGGGCAATCCCCTCTTAGACACGGCTTATTACCTCTTCACAAAGTTTTCCGTACTCAATTGCTCCCGACGAATTAGGAGCAAAACTAAAAATCGACTCCTTGTACGCAGGCGACTCTTCCAACCTGACGCTCTTCGTAATCACGGTATCAAAAAGTTTTGGACCAAATACTGATTTGATCTGCTCGTGCACTTCACGCGCGAGCGTGGTGCGCTTGTCGTGCAGCGTTACCAGCACCCCGAGCAACTCGAGATTCGGGTTGGGACGCGCTTTCACTTTCTCGATCGTTTCCAGAAGATCGTCAGTGCCCTCGAGTGCGAAGTACGACGACTGAATCGGAATCAACACGTGTGTCGCCGCTACCAACGCGTTCACGGTGATTAGACCGAGTGTCGGCGGTGTATCGATGACGATGACTTCGTACTGCTGCCGAAACGGTTCGAGCCGATCTTTAAGTCGAAAAGGCGCGTCGAAATCACCGACTAACTTAGCCTCGAGTTTCGCAAGATTGATTCGTGCGGGAACGACGTGAAGGTTCTCGACTGGAGTTTGATAGACCGACTCTTCAACAGGCGCCAGTCCGTCCATCATCAGCTCGTAGACGGAACGCTCGACTGCGCGTGGATCTAAAAACGAGATCGAGCTGTTGGCCTGGGGATCGAGATCTAGAAGGAGGACACGATTTTCCTTACGGGCAAAAGCGGCGGCCAAATTGATGGCGGTAGTAGTCTTCCCTACCCCACCTTTTTGATTGGCGATGGCGATTACCATTCGCTGCACAGTTTTAAACTATCGCTCCATAGACTTGCTCTGCGTTTCTCTGCGTAAGACTCTGCGTTCTCTGCGTTATCTTTGCGTCTCCCGCATTTTAACGCAGAGGCCGCAGAGGATTTTCGCAGAGATCGCAGAGAAGCTACATTGGTAAATCTCCGGCTTCGCCGATGACATCGGGCCATTCTTCTTCACCGTGAGTCATCTCAGATTCTTCACTCTCTTCAGTGGGCAAGGTGTTGCGCGATGCCTTGATGACTTCCATGTCGACATAGATCGGACAGTCGGCACGCAGCGCCAGTGCGATCGCATCGGAAGGACGTGAATCGAGCACCATGCGATCTCCTTCGCTGTTTCGCATCTCGATCACGGCGAAGAATGTGTTGTCACGCAGGCTCGTCACGACCACTCGCTCAACCTGAACGCCCAACTCGACGATCAGATTGCGCAGCAGATCGTGAGTCATCGGGCGCGGCGGCGCGATCTTCTCTATCTCCAGCGCGATCGCATTCGCCTCGTATGCGCCTACCCAGATCGGCAGCATCGTCTCACTGCCAACGTCCTTCAAAATAATAATTGGAGTTCCGCTGTTGGGATCCATCATTAACGCTCGGATCTTTACTTCGATTTCCATACGCAGGTACCCCTTACCCTACCACTAAACTCCCGTACAAGCTGTTAGTCTTCGCTTCCGTAACAATCACGTCAACTATTTCGCCTTCGAGACTGTTGTCGCCCTTGAAGTTGACCACCTTATGACAAGTGGAGTGTCCTGTCAGATCGCTTTCGGACCGAGAGCTTTGCCGCTCAGCCAGCACGCTCAGCTTTCGTCCAATGTACGATCGGTAGATCTTCTCCTGCGCTTCGCGATGCACTTTTTCGAGCTCCAGGAACCTCGCCGTCTTCTCAGTCTCAGGCACGTTATCATGAAACTCCGCCGCCGGAGTACCCGCACGCTTCGAATACTTGAAGATATAAAGACTGTCGTAGTCGCACTCTTTCACGAGAGTCAGGGTTTCGTGAAAGTCTTCGTCAGTTTCACCAGGAAAGCCGACGATGATATCGCTCGTCAACGCCAGGCGCCGGCTCGAATTCTTGATGCGTTTAATACGTTCGAGATAGTCACTTCGTTTATGACCGCGGCGCATCAGTTTGAGAATGCGATCGCTGCCGGACTGCACCGGCAAATGAACCCAATCACAAAGGTTCGGATTCTCTTCAATCGCCGTAACGATATCCGAATGAAAATCACGCGGGAAAGAGGTCGTAAACTTTACACGCGGCAAACCCGTCGCAGCAACTGCGCGCAGCAGACGGCAAAACGGCGTAGCGCCGGCGAATCCTTCGAGGCCGTCTTCGACACGCGGGCGGTAGCTGTTCACGTTCTGGCCGATGAGATGAATCTCTTTGTAGCCGAGCGCCTGTAGTCGCTTCGTTTCCGCGACGATCTCGCTCGCGGGCCGGCTCTTCTCACGTCCGCGCGAGTAAGGCACGATGCAGAACGAGCAAAACTTATTGCAGCCTTCGATGATGGGGATAAAAGCGACGTGTGGTGAGTGTCGTTCAACTGGAGAGACGTCCCAAGAGTCTTCTTCACCGCGCTCGCCGAGGTCGAGAACTCTTCTTTCTCCGTCACGCGCACGCTCGATGAGCGTAGGGATGCGATCGGTGGCGCGCGTTCCGATCACCATGTTGACGGATGAAGCATGCTCGAAAACTGCTGCGCCTTCGAGCTGGGCCACACAACCCATCACGCCCACGAGCAAGTCTCGTTTGTCGGGTCGCGCTGCACGCACTTCACCGATGCGTGTGTAAACCTTTTGCTCAGCTTTTTCACGCACCGAACAGCTGTTGAGCAACACCACGTCCGCGTCGTCGATCGAATGGCACAGATCGTAGCCCGAGGCCCGCAAGCCCGTGGCTGCACGCTCCGAATCAGCAACATTCATCTGGCAGCCAAAAGTTTCGATGTAGACTCGCGGCTTCATCACGTCTAAA
>DATENQ010000591.1:0-4695 GCA_035275005.1 Pyrinomonadaceae bacterium
TAGATGATTCGCCAGACGGGCGGCCACGGAGTGCCGCCCCTACAAACGTCCGCGAAGTAGTTAACTCTGCATCGATGCGAGAAACTCGGCGTTGGACTTCGTCTTCTCGAGTCGCTCAAGCACGACTTCCATCTGTTCGACGGGCGAGAGGGGGTTCAACACGCGCCTCATCACCCAGATGCGATTCAGATCTTCCTTACTGATAAGGAGCTCTTCCTTTCGCGTGCCGGAGCGTTGCAAATCGATCGCCGGGAACAGACGTTTGTCACTCAAGCGACGATCGAGATGGATTTCCGAGTTACCGGTGCCTTTGAACTCTTCGAAGATCACGTCGTCCATGCGCGACCCGGTATCGATTAGCGCGGTCGCGATGATCGTCAACGATCCGCCTTCTTCAATGTTACGCGCCGCGCCGAAGAAGCGCTTCGGACGTTGCAACGCGTTTGAATCAATACCGCCCGAGAGGATCTTGCCGCTCGGCGGCACGACTGCGTTGTGCGCACGCGCCAGACGCGTGATCGAGTCGAGCAGGATCACCACGTCGCGCTTGTGCTCGACGAGGCGCTTCGCTTTTTCGATCACCATGTCAGCCACTTGCACGTGGCGTGTTGGCGGTTCGTCGAACGTCGACGAAATCACTTCGCCGTTGACCGACCGCTGCATGTCAGTAACTTCTTCAGGTCGCTCGTCGATGAGCAACACGATCAAAGTAGTTTCAGGATGGTTCTGCGTCACCGAGTTGGCGATGGTTTGCAGCAGCATCGTCTTACCGGTGCGCGGCGGCGCGACGATCAAACCGCGCTGTCCCTTGCCGAGCGGGGTGACCAGGTCGATGACACGCGCGGAGAGATTCTCCGACAAGGTCTCCATCTTCAACTGCTCTTCCGGATACAGCGGCGTCAAGTTGTCGAAGAAGACTTTCTCGCGCGCCTGATCCGGCGATTCGAAGTTGATTGCTTCGACTTTGATCAACGCAAAATATCTTTCACCTTCTTTGGGCGGGCGAATCTGTCCGCTCACGGTGTCGCCGGTGCGCAAGTCAAACTTGCGAATCTGCGATGGCGAAACGTAAATGTCGTCCGGCCCTGGCAGATAGTTGTACTCAGGAGCGCGGAGAAAGCCGAAACCATCCGGCAACGTTTCCAACACACCTTCAGAGAAGATGAGACCGCTTTTTTCGGTCTGTGCAGCCAAAACTTTGAAGATGAGCTCCTGCTTACGCATGCCGGTAGCGCCCGGCACATCCATGCTCTTCGCAATTTGCGTAAGTTTGGAGATCGACATCTCCTTCAGATCAGCCAGATTGTGAAAGCCCTCATTCTTGCCGTCGCGGCCTTCTCTGGATTCTCGTTCGGGAGCTTCGGCAGTTGCTACGGTGGCGCCGCCGTCATCTCCATTGTCGGTATTGTTCGCGCTTGATGCGCGTGAACGTGTTCGTTGTGACATATCAGTTTTTCTCTAAGATTCTTTACGTACTTTCAGTGATTACCAATTACCTAAAAATTATGATGTGAACGATTGTGTGGAAGAGCGATGAATGCAGGACGCGCGCAATGCTCCCACGTCATTCCCGGGGCAATACTCAGATTCTCCTCAAACGGTGTTGTGCAATGTAACTCAATTTTTCGCGCGCTGGCAAATCATTACTGTTTTTGATGCCACCCACTTGAAGCGCGTGGCCCAAAAATTTAGGTTGACCAAAAGGGGGCAGATGAGAATTATCGGATTCGGTTCAGGATACTCACTTAACGTTGCAAAGCGCAAACACGAAGAACACGTCGGTGTGTAAACTGTAAACAAATACTGACGCAGATTTACACAGACGTTTCAATCACGATCAATCGCGCTTTTGATCGCACGCCAAAGCTCTTCGCGACCGCGGCCGCTTTTGGCCGAGTAGGCCATTACGCTGTCAACGTTGAGCACGCGTGCAATGTGCCCCAGGTTCTTTCTTAACTCGTTGTTCGAAAGCTTGTCGGATTTCGTGGCAACAACTAACCGCGGCTTGTCACTTTCCTCAAGCCAATCGTGAAGCTGCAAATCCTGTTTTGTGGGTTCGTGGCGCGAATCTACGAGATGAATTGATAGCACAAGCTGGCGGCGCTTGGCAAGAAAAGTGGTGGCCATCTCGCCCCAACTCGATTTTATTTCTCTTGGTACACGAGCGTACCCAAAGCCCGGAAAGTCCACGAAACGATACTGATCGTCGATATCGAAAAAGTTCAAAGATTGTGTGCGGCCCGGCGTCGAAGACGTACGCGCGAGGCCGTGCACCGAGAGCAGGGAATTGATCAAGCTCGATTTACCGACGTTGGAACGTCCTAAAAAGGCGATTTCAGGCTTCGAGTCTTTTGGCCAGTCGTCTTCTTTGAACGCGCTCTTGAGAAACTCAGCTTTGACAGCCTTCATCGATAGTTCTGCCACGGATTTCACGGATGAACACTGATTCAATCCGTGTTCATCCGTGCAATCTGTGGCTTAATTTCCGGCGGCTGCGGCCTGGGCGGCGGCGCGCTGTTGGTAGAGCTCGATGATCTTCTGCATGCGCTCTCTTACCGCGGCGAGCCTCGCTTCGTAGTTCGGAAGTTCCTTTACAGTCTTCTCGAGGTGCGCGAGAAACTGCGGATTTCCCATCTCTTCCCGCAACGTCGGAAGGAACGGCTCCAGCTTGGCGTAAACAAAGATGTGTTCGCCGTTAGCGTCGTTGAACATGTCCGCATCGATCGCGCCGTTGTTGACGAGGGAGCAGGCCATGTCCCAGTAAGAAATAACCATGCGATAGTAACCACTCTTATCGCTCGTTAATACATCTATAAAATCTTTTGGGCCCTGGGGATTGAATGTGAAGAACCAGTTGCGCGCGTCGCGCATCGTCTTCTCGCGCCGGAGGTCATAAAGCTTCAGAATCAAATCTGCGTCTTTGTACTTACTCATTTAAGTTCTCCTGTATGTAGATCCATCCACAGATTACACAAATTGTTTAAAGGAATCTGTGTAATCTGCGGACGGTTTTATTGGAATACGTGTTAGCTAGTCTGAATTCCCTGTGAAGGCTGCTCGGTGGTCCACAGTGGCGGACCCTCGTCGGTGGCGGCCTGCGTCGGGCACGAGTCTTCGAGCGCGAGCGACAACACCTCGTCAATCGTCTCCACGAAATGAACGCTGAGGGCGTCGCGAACTTCCTCGGGCAACTCGGTCAAATCTTTCTCGTTGTCCTTGGGCAGAATGATCGTGTCAATGCCAAAGCGATGTGCCGCGAGCAGCTTCTCTTTCACGCCGCCGATCGGAAGTACTTTGCCGCGCAGCGTGATCTCACCGGTCATGGCCACGTTCTTCTTCACGGCCACGCGCGTCAGAGCCGAAGCCATCGCGGTTGCCATCGTGATGCCGGCAGATGGTCCATCTTTCGGTATCGCGCCTTCCGGAATGTGAATGTGCAGATCGCGTTTGCGAATGAAGTCGAGACTCATTCCCAGACGTTCCGACCGAGCTTTAATGCAAGTCAACGCAGCTTGTGCCGATTCCTGCATCACGTCGCCGAGTTTTCCCGTCAGCGTCACACCGCCACGACCCTTAACGAGCGTCGCTTCAATCTGTAGCACTTCACCGCCGATTTCAGTCCACGCCAATCCCGTTGCCAGTCCGACTTCACTTTCCGCTGCGATACCCTGCTGGCGAAACTTGATCGGACCGAGCATCTCGCGCACGCGCGCCGCATCGACCACGTCTTTCGTATTTTCATCCGCCTGCTCGGAAACGAATTTGCGAGCGAGCTTGCGGCAGCACGAGCCGATCTCGCGTTCGAGATTGCGCACACCTGCTTCACGTGTGTAGTGACGAATAATTTCCAGAATGCCTTCGTCGGTAAAGTCAAACTGTTCGAGTTTGAGCCCGTTACCTTCGGCCTGTTTCGGCACGAGGTGTCGCTTTGCTATCTCGAGCTTCTCTCGTTCGGTGTAACCGGATAGACGGAGAATTTCGAGACGATCCTGTAGCGCCGGTGGAATCGTGTGCAGCACGTTCGCGGTGGCGATGAAAAAGACCTTCGAGAGATCGTATTCAACGTCGAGATAGTGATCCTGGAACGTGTGGTTCTGTTCCGGATCGAGCACTTCGAGCAACGCCGCACTCGGGTCGCCGCGGAAGTCCGCGCCGAGCTTATCGACTTCGTCCAACAGCAGTACCGGATTCACCGCGCCGGCCTTCTTCATCATCTGAATGATCTGGCCGGGCAGTGCGCCGATATACGTGCGACGATGACCGCGAATCTCAGCTTCATCACGCACGCCACCTAACGATAAACGGACGAACTTGCGTCCGGTGGCCCGCGCGATCGATTTGCCGAGACTCGTTTTGCCGACGCCCGGAGGGCCGACGAAACAGAGAATCGATCCCTTCGGATTTTTCACCAGTTGACGCACGGCGAGATACTCGAGGATTCGTTCTTTGATCTTCTCGAGCCCAAAGTGATCTTCGTTAAGAACTTCTTCAGCCTTGATGAGATCCTTGATCTCTTTCGACTTCTGCTTCCACGGCACGCTGATGAGCCAGTCGATATATGTTCGCGAGACTGTGCCTTCAGCAGACATCGGCGGCATGGCCTCGAGACGGTGCAGTTCCTGCATCGCCTTTTCCTTGGCCTCGTCAGTCATGCCGGCTTCTTCGATCTTCTTCTTCAACTCTTCGAGCTCGGCC
>DATENQ010000592.1:0-11247 GCA_035275005.1 Pyrinomonadaceae bacterium
GTCTGGCATTACTATCCGCCGGATCAATAACGCCTTATCGCGAGATAAATTCGCGGTTCTGGCACAGCCGCTCGACGATCCACCAACAACCGACACTGAGTACGACTTACTCCGCCAGATCGTCACCGGCACCGTCGTGTCTGCGAGCGCAAACACGGCAGAGCTCCAAATGGGAGATGGCGGCAGTGTGGAAGACGAAGATTTCATTCTCGTCGGCGACGAGATGCGTCTCATCCCTAACGCACCTGGCGCGGACATCGTCACAGTCAGTGGCGTGTGGGCGAACACGCCCAACGCCGGCGACACCTACCGGATACTCAGAGTGGAGGATGCCCGGGCAAAAGCGCAGGAGCGATCTGTGCGCCTGGCAGTGCTCAAGGCTGCTCCCGGTGATCCGGATAACAAGTACAACGACCTCTTTCTGGAAATCACGTCTGGTCCAGGTCAATCACCGGGGGGCCGACAAATTGAAGATTATGTTGGAGCCGCCCGGCTCGTCGTGATGGCGGAAGATTTTCCATCACCGCCTGACGACACTTCCGACTACCGGATCAGTGTCAGCAGTGTTTCGCAAGGTTGGTTCACTTACAAAGAACCAAATCAGACCGAGCTTCGTCCGGAGCTCTCCTGGGAGTATTGGAATGGACGTGGCTTCGTCGGACTGCCCGTCGTCGACAAAACCGAGAACTTCCTGGTTGGCGGCACGGTCGAGTTCACCTTGCCGGAAGACATCGGCAAGACCGAAGTGGCTGGTCAGGAAAACTTCTGGATTCGCGCGCGCATTGTTGGCGGCGATTACGGGCGCGAGCTCTTCACCGTCGATCCCGACACGGGCCGAGTCACTATCGAAAAGGATCCGATACGTCCGCCGTTAATCAAAGAGCTGTCGATTGAATACCAGGTCACCGAGTTTCAGCAGCCGCAGTTTTGCCTGACGCTGAACAACCTCAACTACGTGGACCAGACGGCGGCGAACAGCACTGAGAACAAGAATTTTCTTCCGTTTGTTCCACTCGACGATCAAAGCAAGACCTTGTATTTCGGTTTCAACCAGCCGCTCAAAGGTGGACCAATAAAGATCTACTTCGCCGCGAAAGAATTGCTGGTTGACGAGCGCAACAAGCCGAAGCTCCTCTGGCAGTTTGCCTTCGAGAACGATTGGAAAGAGCTGCTCGCGGAGGATGGTACCGAAGCGTTCACCCGGCCTGACTACGTTTCACTCAACGTTCCCGACGGCATGCAGAACACGCAGGAGTTTGGTCGCGCTTTGTACTGGTTGCGCACCGCGCTCGTGGAAGGTGAGTGGTCGGCGTCGCCGTTTTTCAGCGGAGTTTTCCTCAACACGGTCGAGGCAAGGCAGGTGCGCACGGTACGCGAAGAGATTCTCGGCTCGAGCGTAGGCGTCAGGAATCAGAAGTTTGAGTTTCAACAGACGCCGGTGATCGAAGGTGAGGAAGTGCGTGTCCGCGAGGCGCTTACTGAAGATGAGCGAGAGCAGCTAGTGCTGGCGCAGGGTGAAGACGCCGTGCTCACGATCCGCGACCAGCAGGATCGCGTGCTCGAGACGTGGATCAGGTGGACTGAGGTCATCGAGTTTTTTGACGCGGATGGAAACAGCCGGAACTACCGGCTCGATCGACATACCGGCGAGATCGAATTTGGCGACGGCATACACGGCCGCATTCCGCCCGCGGGTGGCGACAACATTCGCGCCTTTGTCTACCAGGCCGGTGGCGGAGCAGCGGGAAATGTTGGACCAGGTGAGATCAATACTGCGGTGACGTCTGTTGCGGGTGTCGATTCTGTTTTGAATCCTGTGGCTGCCGGTGGTGGATCTGACGCGGCGACAAACGAAGACATGCTGACGATCGGGCCGGCGCAGATCAGTCATCGCGATCGTGCCGTTACGCCTGACGACTTTGAACGGCTGGCGCTCGAAGCGTCGCGAGAAGTGCGCAAGGCGAGGTGTTTGCCGAACCGCAACGCTGCCGGACGTCACGAGCTCGGTTGGACCACCGTGCACATCGTCCCCGACTCAAAGGACGCGAAACCGGTGCCGTCGCTTCAGTTGCGTCGTGCCGTGCAGCGTTACCTTGCCGACCGTGCCGATCTCACCGTGGTCGATCAAAAACACATCGTGATCGGGCCACCGGAATACGTTCCGGTGACTGTTGAAGCGACTGTGTTCGTGAAGTCGCTCGATCTCGTGGCGACCGCGGAGCAGCGCGTGAAGAAACAGCTCGAGGAGTTTTTGCACCCGCTGAAAGGTGGACCTGAGAAGGAGGGATGGGAGTTTGGCCGCGATCTCGCGGCGTCAGATTTATACGCGCTGCTCGAAGCAATCGATGAAGTGGATCACGTGGGTCGGATCAGTCTGTTTTTGGGTGACTCGTCCAGTGACGAGCAAGTGGTGGTCGGCGCGGATGCGCTGATCGCAAGCGGTCCTCATCGCATCACGATGAGCGTCGCAAATGGAGAGTAAACGTGGCGTTAATACTGCCAAATCTTGATGACAAGACTTTCGAGCAGATAGTCGACGAGGCGCGGCTAATCATTCCGAGTACGTCGCCGGAGTGGACCGATCATAACGTCCACGATCCGGGCATCACGTTTACCGAGCTCTTTGCCTGGCTGGCGGAGATTGCGCACTACCGTCTCAATCGAACGTCGGCTGCCAGTTACGAACGCTTCTTTTCTTTGATGGGTGTGACACCGCTGCCGGCGCGGGCTGCGGAAGTCAGTGTTGCTTTTGAATTCAATCCGCTGCCGGTGGGTCTATTGGTGCCGGCCAACTGGAAGATGACGGCCATCGGAATCGAAACAGTGCCGTTTCAAACGTTGCGCGATCAGTATCTCACCAAAGCGAAAGTGAATCGCGTTGTCACGGTCGCGGGCGGTTTGGAGATCGTTCAAACAACTGCGGAAAAGAATGAAGTGGGCCACTACGAGGCGTTTGGACAGTCACCGGCGATCGGTGATTTTCTGCGGCTCGAATTTGACGACTGGTTCGACGAGCCACAAGGCCAGCTCGAAGTCACGTTGTTTGAAGACGACCTGCCTGCACGAAAGCCGTTGCCCGCGAAGGCTGCCGCGTTTGAACCGTCGGCGACCATTCGTTGGGAGTTTCGCAGTGATGCCGCCGGCGCGTCGGAAGAAGAATGGACCGAACTGGATGTCTTGCACGACGAGACGCTCAGCCTGTCCCGGAGCGGTTACCTGATCTTCCGCTCGCCCGCGGGAGCCAATGCGGCGAACCACAAACAATTGCGCGCGGTGCTCTCTGCCGGACAGTTCGAGATTCCGCCGCGCATCGTCAGCGTTCGCACCAACACCGTGCGCGCGCGCCAGGTCGAAACGATCGTCAATGAGCCTCTCAAAGCCTCGGCAGGCAAGGGAGATTCCAACGCCGGATTAGGGACTGCCGATCAAGTTGTGCGTGTCGCGAAGTGGCCGGTGTTCATCAACACGCAGATTGACGATGGTCCTTTTCAGGTTGGTGAAGTACTTAACTGGCCCGCACTGATCGGGCGGTTGCGTGAAGCGAACGATCTTTACGAGTCGCCATTGAAAGAAACGGTTCTGTATCTGGTTGACAAGTTAAACAGCCTGCCGGACGTGGATGTCGATCTTCAGGATCCGCTAATCGACGATCCGTTGCAAAGCCAGGAGTACTCGCTGGCCCAGGCTTTCGAGCAGCTTCTGGAAGATCAGGATCTGTATCAGCCGTCGAAGTTCGTGGGGTTAGACGTTCCGGCGGAGTTTACCGAAAGCGGGCGCTGCAAAAACACGAGCAGCACGCGACGCTTAAACAGGCTGCTGCTTCAGAAGATCTTTCCGGATCTGTTCGTGAGCGATCGCATCGAGGTGCAGGTTGGTGTGCCGGCTGCAACGGTGAAAGAGGCAGTGAAGACGTGGCAAACGTGGAAGCGTGTCGACGATTTTCAGAAGTCTACACCTGACGATCAGCACTACATGTTTGACGCCGAGACGGGAACGATTCAGTTCGGCAATGGCATGAATGGAAGAGTCCCGCAAACGACAGAATTGATCCGCGCGCGCTTCTATCGTCATTCGAAACTGGAGCAGGGAAATCTCACCGCCAATCATCAGTGGGTGCTCGACAGGGTGTCACCCGGCACACCGATAACGAAGCGCGCGAATGCGGCGCCGGCTGCCGGCGGCAGACGCAAAGAGACGATGGACGAAACCAGGATCCGCGCGCGCGAAGTATTTCGCAAAGAGCACGCGGTTCTCACCGGGACTGACTACGAAACGCTGGCGCTGAACACGCCGGGACTGAGAGTCACGCGCGCCAAAGTCATTCCAAATTTTAGTCCGAAGTTTCCGTGTCTGAAGTTACCGGGTGAGGTGACGTTGATTGTTGAGCCACAGCCGCCGCCGCGTGCTGCGTTTCCGAGTGCGCCGCCGACGCTCGCGAGTGAGGGTTTTCTTTCGACGATTCAGAACGCGGTTGAGAGTCGCCGGATCGTGACCACCAACATTCACGTGATTGGTCCACGTTACGTCGAGGTTAGCGTTTCCGGCCGCGTGTTTCTGAAGAAGCGAGTGTCAGAGGCTGAGGCTTTGGAAAGTATCAAGCGCGCACTCGCGGAGTTTCTCGATCCGGTCCTCGGCGGACCAGAACGAGGAAAAGGCTGGCCCTTTGGCCGCTCGATTTTTCCTTCGGAGATTAGTCAACAACTCACGAAGGTCGCGGGCGTGGATTACGTGACGAAGATCGCGATCAACGATCTCGCGCCCGGTGAGGCTTTGAAGATGCCGTACGACGGTTTGCCGGCGTCAGGTCGCCACGCGATCACGACCATGGCATTCGAGGACCGAAACAATGGGTAAGTTTTCTCGCGCAAAGGCGCAAAGGCGCAAAGGAAGAACTCAAGAATCGCAGCAGCGCTTTGCGCTTTTGCGCCTTTGCGCGAGAACACTGGAACGAGGGTAAACAACTTGGTTGAGCCAGAATTTAAAGTTCAAGTAATCGAGACTGACGCGCAGTGGAAGAGCGGGTTGTGGAGTCGTCTGGATTTCGGCCCCGACGGGCTCTCGCTGTTTCTGAATCCAGCGTTCGAGAAGTTTTTGTTTGGTGAGAAGGCCGGCTTCCATGGCGGTGACATCGTCGTCGATGAGTGCGGGCAGACTTACTGGACCGCGTTGGAAGGAACGAAATGGACCCTCTTCCGTCACAATCCGCTCACCGATCAGGTCGAGCGTGTGTTGACTTTCTCGGGTTGCGACCACATCAATCCACGCGAGCTCTGGCTCGATTCAAAATATCTCTGGATCTTCGATCAGACCGAAGGCGAATCTCGCAAGGGTCGCATGCTGGCGTTCTCGCGCGACAACTGGCAGATCATTCTCGAGTTTGTAATCGATGAACTGATCGACGTCGATTTCCAGCCGCAAGGGTATTTCTATTCCATCGAAAAGAACAACGACGGCACCCAAGTCTGTCGTTACTCGACCACCACGCCCGCAGGCAAGTCTGACTGCTTCACCTTAAAAACGTCGAAAGAGCAGGTGGCTGTCGCTGCCGGTGCGGAAGGAATCGTCTACCTCCTAGACGCCGTCCAGGGAAGATTGATCCGTTTCGATCCGGAAACAAAGAAAGAGACGGTTCTTGCAGTGCCGCAGGAAAAGCTGCTCAAAGGTTTCAAGCCCAGCGCGATGCAGATTGACCAGCGCGGCGTGATCTTTCTCGCATCAAGTAATCCAGCAAGCCTGCACATGTTCGACAAGGATGGCTCGTATCTCGGCCACGCAGATCTACCCTCGAAAGTAACAAGGATCGATGGCATCGGTTTCACTCAGAGTGGCGGCGTGCTGCTTGCCACCGATCAAGGTCTCGCAAAGTTCTCATTGAGCAAGAACCCGGTGGGCCAGGAAGGCGTGTTCTACTCCCGCACTTTGGACAACGGACAACCCGAAAGCCTCTGGCATCGAGTTGCACTACAGGGCCGCATTCCCACCAAATCGAGTGTCGAGGTTTACTACTTCGCGAGCGACAACCAGGCGCTGAAAGATGCTTATGACAAAGCGTTTTCCGGAACCGGTTCGATCGAGGAAAAGACTAATCAGATCGAATCGATGCTCGGTACGAGCTGGACTGGACCCGAAACATTCAAAGGCCTCGAGCGACCCAAACCGCGCACTGAAAAACCCGGCGAACGCGAACCGGAACAGATCGACAAGCCCGATCTGATCCTGAACCCAAACAAAGGCCGATATCTCTGGCTGAAGCTCAAGCTCACCACGTTCGATCAAAAGAGCCGGCCCGCGATTCGCTCCGCGCGGATCTATTACCCGCGACTCTCTTATCTCCGTTATCTGCCGCCCGTCTATCGCGAAGATCCGGTCAGCGCGGCGTTCCTCGAACGGTTCCTTTCAATCTTCGAGACAAGCTTCGGAACGCTCGAACAGGAGATCGATCAACTGTTTCGTTACTTCGATCCGAACCTGGCGCCGAAAGACTTTCTTCCGTGGCTCGCATCGTGGATCAACCTCTCGCTCGACGACGACGTTCCCGAGCAGCGTGTGCGCCACTTCATACGACGCGCGGCGAGTCTCTACAGCCGCAAGGGAACAGCGCGCGCCCTCGTCGAGTTTCTGGAGATCTACACCGGCAAGTCAGTTTTCATCACTGAATTTCTCCGCGGATTAAAACCGATGATTGTCGGTGAAAAAGATTCAGTTCTCGGAGGCGGATTGGTACTGCTCGGCAGTGGTCCAAAGGGCATGAGAGTCGGCGACACGAGCGTAGTCGGTTACTCCGCGGTTCGAGATCGAGTGAGCGATCCGGATGAGCCGTTTCTCGCCCTCGCGCGTCGCTTCACGGTGACGATCGACATGGATCGCGAGGAGTTTTTAAGGCGACAGGCGACGTTAACGCGGATCGTTACGGAACAGGCGCCGGCACACACAAGTTTCACGATTCGAGTTGCTTCGGATCGAAGAACTATTGGCAAAGCGGTGCTTGGTATTAGTGCGAAGGTCGAAGAAAGCCGGCCTTATCGCGTGGGCCTGACGCAGTTAGGAAGCGGATCGGCCACCGGCAAAGGCCCGGATGTTTTGCGACTCGAGCGTGGCGCATGGGTTGGCAGCTCACGTCGAATGTAGAAAGGAACTCGATATATGAAGCCACACAAGGATTCAAAATGCGATGTTTGTGCAACCGATCCTTTTGAACGCAATAACTATTTTTACGGTAAGCAGTTCACCGTTCGCGATCTGTTGCAGGAACAGTCGTACTTCAACGACAAGCGGCACCTGATCAACCGCATGGTGCTCGGCTGGGGAGTCGTTTGCGGTCTCGACGTTTATTGGAGCCCCGAAAAACGGAAGCTTGTTGTTGAGCCGGGCATGGCTTTGGACTGCTGCGGGCACGAGATCATTGTTTGCGAAAGGCAGTATCTCTCTTTCGACAAGAATGATGACGATTGCTGCCTCGAAGACAGACAACGTCCGGTCGGGAAGTTTGTGTTATGCCTGGAGTATCACGAGTGTAATGCGGAGCCTATCGACTTCCCGGCAGCAGGTTGCGACGAAAAAGGGAAGACGGAATACAACCGCATTCGCGAACGTTACAAACTTCGTCTCAAGAGTTGGGATGACTCTTGTCCGAAAGAGCCTCGCGATCACATTTGCTGTTCGGATAACTACAAGCAGAGTGCCGCGGAGGAAGCGTTTGAGCGTGAGTGCACGACCGAAGAGCTTCATCACTGTCTCTGTCACCGGCTCATGGAAGGTTGTCCTGAATGTGACAACTGCGACTGCGTGATCCTGGCGACGATTGACTTCGGAGAACCACCGCCCGATCAAAATTACGGTCAGGGCTACAAGCAGGCATATGGACAGCAGACCCAGCAGGGCGGCTACAAACAGGCATACGGAAAGCAGACCCAGCAGGGCCGCTACAAACAGGCATATGGACAGCAGAACTACAAACAAGATCCGAAGTATCACGGCAAGGGTGGCGGCTATGAGCAGCCCGAAGATCCGATCGTCGATCCCTGCACCAACCGTAAACTCGTCTACAACAACTCGTTGCTGTATGACCTTATCTACTGCTATCACGGCGACCTGCCACACATCGTCGATTTCAGTTGGCGTGAGCACGCATATCCGGCGCGCGAGGTCAGCATCGACACGTTCCTGCAAATGATGCGGGATGGTTTGACGGTCTACTTCGATCAACCGATGGAGCCTGATTCGTTGAACCGTCACACGTTCATCGTCTCTTACCTCCTGCGCGACACGGGCACCGGCGCCTTCGTCGAGAATCGAATTCCGGTCCAGGAAATCCGCAAAGACACGGACGGTGATTGTTACACCGCCACCTTCATCGCAACGGAACGATGGATCAACAAAGAGCTCGACGCCGACGACTCCGAGCTGATCGCTGGCATGCCAAACGTCGATTCCGGTGTTGACGTTGAAATCACTTTGCGAGGCAGCCGGATCTGGAGCACCAACGGTAAAAGTCTCGACGGCGATTACCTGGCAGACAAACTTCCTACCGGAAACGGAACGCAGGGCGGCGACTTTGTCGACTGGTTCCGCGTGGTCCCGGCCGAAGCGAAGAAGACAAAACCGCAGTCTTACAAAGATGAGTTCTAACGCGTTTTCGCAATTATGAAAATGATTGGACCAGTTAACAGCAACATCCAGTGAAGGAGAAGATCATGAGCGCCAATACTGACAAGTGCGCCGACAAAGACAAGGCCGTATGCGATTACAACGAATTCCGGCGCCTGCGATATTTCCACGGCATGCTGCTCGACGATAAGGATTTCCAGGCCGAGCAACAATACCATGCAGGTAAGCGCAGGCTTCTCAATCGCATGCTGCACGGATCAGGTGTCGTGTGTGGACTGGACCTCAAGGGCAAGAAAGACGGTCGATGGATCGAGATCACCTCCGGTCTGGCCCTCGACTGTTCCGGCAACGAGATCTGGGTGCCGAAGAAGCAACACATCGATCTCTCGTCGCTTCTGCCGCCGAAGGACAAGCCGAAGGCGGCCGAGTGTAAGGAAGAAGACAACGACGGCGACATCAAGACTTATTACATCGGCATCCGTTACGAGGAGAAGCCGACGAATCCCGTCTCCGTCTACTTGCCTTCGGGTAGTTGCGAAGAAAAGACGTGTGAGAACTCGCGGTACAAAGAAGGGTTCTGCATCGAGATCGTCGATTGCTGTCCGGAGAAGTATCCGCCGGGATTACTTAAGTCATTTTGTGAGTGCGAGAAGGGTGATCAACCTGACGACTCCAAGCAGCTTTGCGGCGATTGCGGGGAGATGCCGGCCGGAGAAGGGCGAGGAAACGATCTGGAGGCGTGGTGCAAGTGTGTGCGCCTCGAAGAGTGGTGCGAGAAATCGGTTGAGTGCAGTGAGTGCTGTTCCTGCGATAAGCCCTGCTATGTGGTGTTGGGCCAGATCAAGGTCGACAAAGACTGCCGCCTGCAGGCAGTTTGCATGAACGAGTGCCGGCGCTATGTGTTAACCGGCCGCCTGTTCCAGCACATGCTACTGGGTGTGTTTGGTGGAGCTGAAGAGCTTCTCTACGCCGACGTGAATGGCCAGGAAGTTCCGCTTCCGGAAGTTGGCGAGCTGGTGAACAATCCCATCAAGGCGCTTTGCTGGGCCTTGCGTAATCTGGTGCTTGAAGGTGGTGAGTTTAAGCAACGGTCCTGCCGGCCCGACACGGGTCAGCCGCCGCCACCACCGCCACCACCGTCACCAAACGATCCGCTCTTCCGCAGTATTCAGGCTCAGTTGGATACGCTAACAAAGAAGCACGACAGTTTGCAGAACCGCGTGGACCTGGTCGAGAAACTCGGCGCGCCACAGGAGATAAAGGCGGATGACACGGCGCCATTGGAAGCACCGGCTGAGAAAAAACCGCCGAAGAAATAAAGCTAGCCACGGATGACACGGATAGAAATCCGGATTTTATCTGTGTTCATCCGTGGCTAAAAACTGGAACAAGTAATGAGCCGCCGAGCTACAGAGAAAAACGGGAAGCTCTGCTCGCGACGAAGCGATCAAGTCGCTTGCGAAGTTGAAAGCTACTACCAACGCGGCAACGCTCGCTGACGCTGCGCAGAAACGCGACACGTTGAAAGCAGCGATTGCCGAAGTTGAAAAACGTTACACCGACTATCGAAACATTCCTTATGAGGCTGACGCGCACGAAGTCGGCGACGCGGCCGAGCAGGTATTTGGCGACTACAAGCGCATGAGCACGGAACGAGGTCAACCTCCCGACGTCATTTTCAATCCCCCCACGAGCGGCTCATCCTGGAAAGTCGCGCTTCTTGCCACGCTACAGTCAGCTTCAGAGCCGTTGGACGAGCAGCAGGTCAGCAGCCTGTCCTTCCGGCGCGAGCGGCTGTCGTCGTAGCGTAATTTGATCCCGACGACGCGGCTTCGCCGCCCGGATGTGAAGGATCATTTTGATCCCCCATATCAGGCGGCGAAGCGCAGTGACAGGGTCAAAATGATCCCTCATATCAGGAGCCGCCGGAGCCAATTAGCCAATGGAGCGTCAAAAGGTCATAGGTAATCAGAAGTCGCCGGCACGGCACGCCGATGTGCAACGAAATGCCGCCGGTACTGGGCCGACGCGTCTGGTTGGATTGCAGAGTGCGATCGGGAACCGGGCGATGCGGCGCTTGATCGAGTCTCCTTTCATCCAGGCGAAACTCGAAGTCAGTCAGCCGGGAGATCCTTTCGAACAGGAAGCAGATCGCGTCGCGGACACAGTGATGCGAATGCCCGAGCAGGAAGTGTCTCCGAAACCACAGTCTGTCACGGGACAGATCACGCGCATGGTCCAACGCAGTGTTCCTGTCGCTGTCCGTGAAGACGACGATGACGAAGAGAAGGTCTCCAGGAAGACCGGTGACGGCGAGACAGGGTGCTGTGACATGCCTGTGTTGCGACGTTCCTCTGACGAAGAACCACAGGAAGAAGCCGAAGGCCCGCCAATTCAACGTCAAACTGAAGAAGAGGAGGAGGAAGAAGACCTTCAGCCAAAACTCTGGTCCGTCCAGCGCATTTGTAAGGACTGCGACGAAGAGATGGTCCATCGAGACCACTCCGGCGAACATGCATCTGCAAATAGCGCTTCCGTGGCAAGCAACGTTCACGCTCTCAACGGTCGTGGCACTCCCTTGCCGCCCAGCACCCGCGCCTTCTTCGAACCGCGCTTCGGCGCGGACTTCGGCAACGTCCG
>DATENQ010000593.1:0-3113 GCA_035275005.1 Pyrinomonadaceae bacterium
TCATCGCGCAATCTCTATCTGACCGCGGACGAGCAGAACTCGGCGGTAGTGATACACAAAGCGCTGGTCCAGGCCAAGAGCGCGTATAAAGAAGGCGAGCGAAACGCGAACCGGATCATGGAGATCATTCGCAACACAGTCGAATCTGAGCCACGCGCGCGGTTAGACTACGTAACGGTGGCCGACGCAGAGACATTGGAAAAAGTAGACAGGGTCGACGATCGGCCGACTCTCATCGCGCTCGCGGCTTACGTCGGCAAAACGCGACTGATCGACAACACGATTTTGAATAAAGTGAAGAAGAAAGACGGTGCCGCGCCACAGTAAGAAGCACATAAGTTTCCAGCTGAATGGCGAGCAGACCGAAGTCGCCTTCGCACCACACAAGACGCTGCTGGAAGTTTTGCGTGAGGATCTGAATCTCACGGGGACCAAGCATGGCTGTGAGCTTGGCGAGTGTGGTACGTGCGCGGTGCTTGTCGATGGGCGCTCGATTCTCTCCTGCCTGATGCTCGGCCTCGATGCCGAGGGCCGGGACGTAAAAACAATCGAAGGAATGGCCGAAGGCGCGGAGCTTCATCCTTTGCAGCAGACGTTTGCTGATTTGGGTGCAGCGCAGTGTGGTTATTGTTCGCCCGGGTTTTTGCTGGTGGCGGAGGAACTGTTGAAGAAATCGCCGAATCCGTCGCGCGCCGAGATTCAGGAAGCACTCTCGGGGAACTTGTGTCGCTGCACCGGCTATATCAAGATTTACGAGGCAGTCGAACTCGCCGCGGCGCGCATGCGTGGCGAAGATGTGGAACTACCCCGAGAGAGCGTGTACGGGCTGGATTAAAATCTGTGTAATCCGTGTAATTTGTGGCTAAAGATCTAAACATTGTTGGCAAACCCTTCCGCAAGGTCGACGCTCGCGCGAAGTGCGTCGGCCAAACGAAATTCGCGGACGACATCGTTCTGCCCCGCATGTTGTTCTGCAAGATGCTGCGTTCGCATCTGCCTCACGCGCTGATCAAAAGCATCGACGTTTCCCAAGCGCTGGCCCTGCCCGGCGTTTTTGCTGTAGTCACCGGGAAAGATTTTCCGATTCCATACGGCATCCTGCCTGTCAGCCAGGACGAGCATGCGCTCTGTGTTGATAAAGTGCGCTTCATCGGCGATCCGGTGGCTGCGGTCGCTGCAATCGACGAAGACGTCGCCTTTGATGCGATGAATTTGATCGAAGTCGAATACGAGCCGCTCGACACTGTTTCATCGATCGACGAAGCAGTGCTGATCGACGAGCCGCGTATTCACGATTACGGCGATCACGGCAACATACACAAGAAAGTCTCGCTCGAATTCGGTAACGTCGAAGACGGTTTTGCCGAAGCAGACCTCGTCCGTGAAGACGTCTTCTTCTACGAGGGCAACACGCACCTGCCGCTCGAGCAACATGCCGCTGTCGCTCACTTCGATTCCGATGGAAAGATAACGCTCTGGAGTTCGACGCAAACGCCGCACTACGTGCATCGCGCCCTTGCGAAAGTGCTTGGTCTGCCTGCCAGTCATATTCGCGTGATCGCGACGCCGAATGGTGGCGGTTTTGGCGGCAAGAGTGATCCTTTCAATCACGAAGTTGTGGTTTGCAAGCTGTCAATGCTGACCGGGCGTCCGGTGAAGGTGACGTTGACGCGCGAAGAGGTTTTTTACTGTCACCGCGGGCGGCATCCGGTGTTGATGAAAGTCAAAACCGGTGTGAAGAACGACGGCGCGATCACCGCGATGCACTTTCAATCGTTTCTCGACGGCGGCGCATACGGGAGTTACGGAGTTGCCAGCACGTTCTACACCGGAGCGCTGCAAACGGTTACCTATGACGTGCCGCGTTACAAGTTTCAGGGACTGCGCGCCTTTACGAACAAAGCGCCGTGTGGTCCAAAACGCGGGCACGGCACGCCGCAACCTCGCTATGCGTTGGAAGTTCATCTCGACAAGATCGCAGAAGAGCTCGGACTCGATCCGGTTGAGATCCGCCGCAACCATTTAGTGGCGCCGAATACGGTGACGGCAAATTATCTGCGTATCGGCAGCATGGGGTTGGGGACGTGTATCGACAAAGTGGTCAAGGGTTCACGCTGGACCGAACGCTTTTCGTGGAACCAGAACAACCGCAAGCTTCCGTTTGGCAAAGGTATCGGTATCGCTTGCAGCTCGTACCTCTGTGGCGCGGGCCTTCCGATCTACTGGAACAACATGCCGCAATCGGGTGTGCAGCTTCGACTCGATCGTCAGGGTGGCGTTTGCGTCATGTGCGGCTCGACTGACATTGGGCAGGGCTCAGATTCGATACTCGCTTACATCGTCGCCGAGATTCTGGGGATCGATCCGTTTGACATTCGTGTTGTTACTGCTGATACAGATCTGACACCGGTTGATCTTGGCAGTTATTCGAGTCGCGTGACTCTGATGACGGGCAATGCAGCGATTCAGGCTGCGGAGCGAGCGCGCGAGCTGCTGGTGATGGCGGTTGCGGAGAAGCTTGGAGTTCCGATCGAGAATCTCTCGCTGGCTGAGCGCCGGGTGTTTGACGTTGAGAATCCGGACGTTGGGGTTTCGTTTGCGGAAGCAGTTGTGCTGGCGGAGTCGAAGTTTGGGACGATCGGCACGGTCGGTTCGTATTCGCCGCCGCGCTCGCCTGGTAAGTTCAAAGGATCTGGTGTTGGGCCGTCGCCGGCGTACAGCTACTCGGCCGCGGTTGCCGAAGTCGACGTGAATCCTGACACGGGAATCGTTGTTGTGGAACGTGTTTGGATCGCGCACGACATCGGTCGCTCGATCAATCCGATGCTAGTCATGGGGCAGGTTGAAGGCAGCGTCTACATGGGTCTCGGCGAGATCCTGATGGAGGAGATGGCGTACCGGGAGAATCGTAACGTCGTACACAAGTTTCCATCGCTGCTGGAGTACAAGAGTCCGACTACGATGGAGATGTGCGACGTCAAGACTTACCTCGTCGAAGATCCCGATCCGAATGGGCCGTACGGTGCGAAGGAAGTAGGACAAGGTCCGTTGTTGCCGGTGCCACCGGCAGTTGCAAACGCCGTCTACAACGCGGTGGGCGTACGCATCGACGA